>NZ_JBMNDO010000162.1:0-14868 GCF_052542855.1 Streptomyces sp. SAS_281 | reverse complement strand
GCCCGCCGTCGGCGGGCGGCACCTCCCACCCTCTTGGAGACCATCGTGACCACCATGGCCATCGCGGCCGAGCGGCCCGTCAGCCTGTGGCCCGCCGCGCACGCGGCGGACGCCCGCCGTCCCCGCTCCCAGCAGACCCAGCTCGGCGCCAGCGACACCGTCTGCGCGCGCCGGGCCGGATACCTCCTGCACGGCCGCCCTGCGACCGACGGCGGCGAGAAGCGCAAGGCGATCCTGGGCACCTGGCTGCACGCCGGGATACTCGACGCCGCCCGCGAGGAGTACGGCTGGCTCATCGAACGCCGAGTCGAAGACGCGACCGTCCGAGGCCACATCGACGCCGTCCAGCTGGACGCCGCGACCGCCGCCCGGCTCCCGAAGCGGCTGCGTCCCTCTCTCCCCGCCGAGGAGACGACGGTCGAAGACGTGAAGACGAAGAGCACGTACCAGTGGGACAACGTCCTGCGCTACGGGGCGAGCGAGGCCGAGTTGCGGCAGGTGTACCTGTACGCCGACCTCCTCGCCAGCGAGGGGTTCGCCAGCGTCAAGGGACAGCGCCAACTCGCCTACCTCGGGCCCGTGCCGGTGGCCCGTATCCGCTTCCGGTTCATCAACCGCGACAACGGCGAGGACCACGTACAGGAGATCGCCTACGAGGCCGACCGTGCCCGCCGCGCCCGCTGGTGGGTCCAGCAGGTACGGGCCGCCTCCACCCCGGAGGAACTGCCCCGCACCTTCCAAGGGCCGGGCATCTCCGCGATCTGCGACCACTGCCCCTTCAAGACCGCCTGCTGGGGGCAGACCATCGCCGGGCACCGGCCGCAGAGCATCCTCATCCACGACGACGCCGACCGGGAGCGCGCCCTGGCCGAGTACGTCGAGGCGGGCGAGCAGATGAAGCCGCTCAAGGAGAAGCAGAAGTTCCTCCGGGCCGCCCTCGACGCCACCGAGCCCGGCGTGTACGGCGACAACACGCTGTCGTGGAGCGGCGGCAACCCGACCAAGTCCGATGACGTCGAGGCGATGGTCGCGCTGTACCGGCGCGCCGGACTGGACGTGCCGATGGCACCGGACGCGGCGGCCATGAAGGCGACGCTCAAGCAGGTCGGCATTCCCGTGCCCACGCGCCTGGACCGCGACCGGCTGACCGCGGTGAGCATCAACGTCACCGCCAGCAAGAAGCCCTGACCGTGGCATTGGCGGGGGCGTGGGCGACGTGTGCCCCGCCCCTGCCCCTGCGCGGCGAGAACCGGACTGAACGACGGAGAGGCGCTGGTGAGTATCCAGCTGATGGTGGTGGCCGCCTACCTGCCGAAGGAGGTGATCAACCAGACGCAGAAGGCTGTCCTCATGAAGATCGCGGACTCGGCCGACGATCAGACGCGACTGGCCCGGCCGGGCCTGGAGCGGATGATGGCCTGGGCCGGCGTGGGCGAGAAGCAGGTCATCACGGTGGTGACGCAGCTCGTCGGGCTCGGCCTGGTCCAGCGGGTCACCATCGGCCGTGTCGGCCTCCGGGCCGAGTACCGCGTCTTCCCGTACGGCGTGCCGCCCATCCCCTCGACGGAGGAGCTGATCGAGCGGCGCCGTGCGGCTCAGCGTGCCCCGAAGAACCCCCGGCTGGCCCGGAAGAACCCACGCCGCAAGCCGTCGGCGGCGGCCCGCACTCAGGAGGACGTCGCCGCGCGGGAGGCGGCGAGGGCCGCTGCCGGGGCCGCTGCGGAGGCAGGGTTGCCCCAGGGGAACCCTGATTCGGCTCCGGACGCGGTTGCCCCAGGGAAACCCACTGGGTTGCCGCAGGGAAACCGGGCGGGTTCCCCTGGGGAAACCCCTTCTCTTCCACCTTCTTCCTCTTCTCTTCCTAAACCCCCTACCCCCACGGCTGACGCCGCAGGGGAGCCGGGGGCCGGGGGCGGTGGGCAGCAGCGGGCCGGGTGCGCGAAGCACGCCGAGCCGGTGAACAACTGCCGGGGCTGCGGCACCAACCCGCGTGCCGGGCGCGAGGAAGCGCGGCGTGAGGCTGTCGACCGCGAGCACCGCAGCCAGCAGGACTGGCTACAGGAGTTCTTCGCCGAGCAGGAGCGCCGTGTGGCGGAGACGGACGAGGAGGCCCTGAAGATGGCCCGTCAGCGGACGCGAGACCTGGCCCGCATGGGGCGCGAGGAGGGGGCCAACTCCCGGCGCAGGCAGCGGCGTTAGCAAGATCGGCAACATTGACGCCCCGGTGTACGCCATTAAGATATAAGCAAGAGTTCGGAACTGGCCGAACTCCACAACCTCTTGGAGACCACCCGTGACCGAAACCCTCACCCCGGCGGCCGACGCGTTCTTCGTCGTCGCTGAAGTGATTCACGGCCCCCACCTTGCCCCCCGCGTCGGCGGTGGCGTCTACTGCTCGGCCGAGTGCGCCGAGCACGGCGTCCGCGAACTCGTGGACGACCTCCGCAAGGAGGAGGGCGGCAGCGGCCTCGTCCTGCCCCACAAGGGCCGCCTGACCGGCTGCGTCGTGACGCCCAGCAGCCGGATGTGGGCGGTGAGCATCCTCGCGCACAGCGAGCTGCCCGCCGTCTGACGTTCGCGTCACCTGAGATAGGTGACATTTCTTCAACGCCGGGTGCGCATTCTGTGCACCCGGCGTGCACACCCTCTTGGAGACCAGCACATGACCACCACGATCGCGGCTCTGCCCGACCACAACCGCCTGAACGACCCGCTGTGGCTCAAGCTCTTCCACGGCTACCGCCACGTCATAGCCCCGCTGCGCCACAACGGCTGGGTGACCGACATTGAGCTGTGCGGCGGCGAGTACCACGTGCGCGCCGACCTCGGAGACGGCACCGAGCTGATCATCGCCTCCGAGCACTCCTTGCCCGTCGACCCGGCCGAGGTGACCGGGTGGATGGTCCTGCGCCAGAACATCGAGACCCCGTCCCGGCACGGAGTCGTGTACGACTCCACCCCGGACCGCGCACAGGCGCACCACGGCAACGGCCTCATCCCGATGTTCACGCGCATCGATGAGCTGGACGTCCCGAAGACCACGACGCGCCTGATGCTCTCGGGGATGTACAGCGCGCCCTACGGGGCGAACCACAACCAGTGCGCGCCCGTCGAGGCTCCCGGCACGGCGGTCGCCCGCTACTACGAGTGGACGCAGCAGCTGACCGTCAGCGACGGCTACCGGCAGGTGTGGGAGCGCCCGGACGCGGACGGCTACCCGCTGTCCCTGTTCGAGCGCGTCGGCCACGTGGTTGTTGCCCGCATCACCCGCGCCGACGACGTTGACCACCGTGCCGTCGCCCGCGCTCCCTACGGCGATGACCTCGAACACCTCCCCGTCGCCCGCAGCGATGGCTGACCGCCCGCGCCGCGCGGCGCGCCTCAGCGGGGGCGCGGAGCGGTGATCTGGCTGCTGATCGTGTGCGTCCTCGGACTGGGGGCCTTCACCGCCCTCGGGATCGAGGACAGCCGCCACCACCGCGCGTTACGCGCCTTCGACCAGTCCTGATCCACGGCCGCCCGGTCCGCGAACCGGGCCGGGCGGCCCCACCTCTTGGAGACCTACGACCGTGCCCCGATCCATCCACCTGCTCTGCGGAGCGGGCGGTGACGCCACCGGCCTGCTGGAAGCCGGTTTCGACCCCATCCTCGGCATCAACCACTACCAGAACGCCGTCGACACCTTCGGGCTCAACCACCCGACCGCGGCGGCGCGCTGCGCCGACATCCAGAACTACCCCATGCGCTGGCTCCCCAAGGCCCTGGTGCTGTGGGCCTCGATCATCTGCACCGAGATCAGCCCCGCCGGCGGCAGGAAGCGCCCCGACCCCGCACAGGATGCCCTCTTCGAGGAAGAGGAGCAGTGGCGCGAACTTCCCCCCGAGGCGTTCGAGATGACCCGGGTGACCGCCTGGTGCGTGCTGCGCGCCGCCGAGGCGAAGGGGTTCCCCTGCGTCGTCGTGGAGAACGTGGTCGAGTTCATCACCGACTGGCAGCTGTTCCCCGAGTGGATCCGCGCCATGAAGAAGCTCGGCTACCGCGTCCAGATCGTCTCGGTGTCCTCCGCGCACATCGGCTCGGAGACCAACCCGTACGCCCCGCAGTGGCGCGACCGCGTGTACCTCGTCTTCACCCTCGCCGGGATCCGCCGCCCCGATCTCGCCCCGCGCCCGCTGGCGCACTGCTTCGACTGCGGCAGGGACGTCAAGGCCCGCCAGAGCTGGCGCGACCCGCAGGTGAAGGTCGGCAAATACCAGCAGCAGTACGACTACCGGTGCCCCAACACCCGCTGCCGACATGCACTGGTGGAGCCGTACGTCCGGCCCGCCTCCGACGTGATCATGTGGGACAACATCGGCCAGCGCATCGGGGACCGGGCCAAGCCGCTGGTGCCCAACACGATGCGCCGCATCGAAGCCGGGCTGACGAAATTCCCGTACGACCCGTCCGTCGTCACCCTCCCGCACGGCAAGGACGGCACGGACCGGGCCTTCGCCCCGCACACCCGGCCGATGCCCACCCGCACGGCCAAGCTCGGCGAAGCCCTCCTGGTGCCGGTCGGCGGCTCGTGGAACGACACGGCCTCGCCCATCGAGGAACCCATGCGCACCCGCACGACCCGCGAGAGCGAAGCCCTGGTCACCGTGGACCCGTTCATCGTGGAGTTCCGCAACAACTGCGACGCCGCACCGATCGACGCCCCGCTGAGCACCATCGCCACCGCCCGCCATCACGGCCTCATCGTGCCCGACGGCGATATCCGCACCCGGGCCCGCAACACGCTGGTGATCCCGTACCGCAAGGCAGCGCCGAAGACCGCAGGCCAGCCGCTGCACACCCTCTCCACCCGCGACTCGGCGGCCGTTGTGCGCAGCGCGCCCGCCATCGAGGACTGCTACTTCCGGATGCTCCAGCCCCGGGAGCAGCTGAGCGCGCAGCGGTTCCCCGAGACGTACGAGGTCGTCGGCAGCAAGGCCGCCCAGACCATGCAGGCCGGCAACGCCGTGAGCGTCAACGTCGCGCGCTGGATCGGTGAGCGCCTCAAGCCCGTCCTTGCCTGACCCCACCCAACAAGAAGGGATACCCCTGCCATGACACCGGCAGCACAAGACCAGCTGGCCATCCTCGCCGAGCAGCGCACGGAGCTGGACGCCGAGCGCCTGCGGATCGAGAAGGCGTGCAGCCTCGCGGTCCTCGACCACATCACTGCGAAGATCCGCACGGCCTGCCCGGAGGCGGTCCACGTGAACTTCGCCTTCTACAGCTCCCGCACCCTCGACCTGCACGGCGTGCTGGGCGCGCAGTCCAGCCCGCTGGGGACGTGCCCGCAGCTGTGGGACAACCGCGACGGGGAGGAGGAGCACCCGCTCGACTACATCGCGGACCAGATCGAGGCCGACCTACAGACCGCGCTCGCGCCCTACACCTCCCCGGCGTGGGCGTCGGTCCACCGAAACTCAGCCAGCGACGGCAACTCGTGGCTGCTGGAGCTTCCTCCGGCCGACCGTGCTGCCCGTGTGGCCGAGCTGGTCCGCGAGCATCACCCGGAGGCGACCGCGGTCGTGGTCGACGGCCGCGCTGCCGGGCGGGTCATCGAGGTCCTTGAAGGCGTTGCCGACGACGGCACACCAGTGCGCGGCCCACGCCCGCGCTGGTCCTCCTCCTTCGACACCGCCCTCAGCGGACTTGTGAGCCAGGTGCTCGCACTCCCCGCCCTGGCCGACCGGCACCTGATGCCCCTGCCCGGCGACTACGCCCACCCGCACGGCATCAGCCCCAGCGCCCAGCTGCGCCTGATGCCGCTGCCGCCGACCGCCTGATACGCCGGAGGAGGAGCAGATGAGCGGCACCGGGTGGGTCGTCCAGGCCCCCTGCGCCGGGGACTTCCGCTTCACGTCCGAGGAGGCGGAGGCCGGAGCCCCGACGGAGCCGCTGCTTCTCGCCCTCCTCGATGACTGCCGTGGCTGCCCGTTCCGGTCGCAGTGCGTCGACCTGGTCATGCCGAGGGCGAGCCAGTTCGACGGCGTGTGCGGCGGGCGACTCTGGAGGGACGGAAAGGTCCTCGCGACCTGCGAGGACGCACGCCCCGCCGAACTGCGCGAGCGCAGGCGGCACCGCATTACCCACGGCACCGAAGCCGGAGCCCGTGCCCACAACCGGCGTGGGGAGCGCGCCTGCTCCCTGTGCCGGGAAGCCGGGCGGCTCGCGCAGCAGGCCCGCCGGGACCGCAAGCGCGATTCCGGTTCCTGATCACCACCCCTACAACTCCTGCGGAGAGAGACCATGTTCACCATCAAGGCCCGCGACCTGGCGACCACCCTCGACCGAGTTGCCCCGCACCGCTACCGGCCGGACGACGACGCCCACGACCTCGACGCCCTGATCCTCGACAGCACCCCCGGTCACCTTCACGCCGTCGCGTGCAGCGACCGGACGCTCGCCGTCGCCCGCACCGCCGTCACCGGGGACGTGTGGACGGCCCCCGTCGGCTACGACGACGCCGCCGCGCTGCGGGCGTGGCTGGAGTCCTCCGACCACGTCACCGTCGAGCACGTCACCGACAGCGGCCACCAGCAACTCCGTTTCACCGAAGGTCCCGCGCAGATCACCGTCCCCGCCGCCGCTCACCTCGGCCGCCTGCCCTGGCGGACGCTGCTGCGCCTCGTCCTCGATGCCCGCGACCACCCCTTGGCCATCGGCCGACCCGTACAGCTCAACGCCGACGACCTCGCCCTGTGGGGCAACGCCGGCGCGGACGGCGAAGCGATCGAGTTCCGTTCCCTGGGGCCCGTGGGGACGCTGGTGACGGCCGGACCCGACTTCCTCGGCCTCCAGACCCCGCACACCTGGGACGGCCCGACACCGGGCGAGGGGTGGTCCGCCTCGCTGCGTACCCGCCTCTTCCTCTTCGCCGGGAACCTCCTTGAGGTCGGGGCGCGGTACGCCGACCACATGGGAACGGCGTGGGTGGTGCCCGCGCGGCCAGGCCCCGGCGAAGAGCCGGTGCTGGTCTCCGCCGATCACGCGGCCGTCACCCTGACGATCTCCCAGGTGCTCGCGGGCGGAAGGTTCCTGGTGCGTGTCCACGACTGACGAAAAGTAGATGACATTCATGAATCACGCACTGCACTTAAATGCTGCGGTGTGCGCCGACACAGACCCCGGGTTCGGACTCCGGCCCCTGCCCGCTGCGTGGCGCGCCCGCCCCTCAACTCCTCAGCCACATCAACAGATCCGGAAGGACCACCCAGTGAACAAGGCCCAGCTCATCGCCGCCGTCGGGGACAAGATCGGCAGCCAAGCCCAGGCGACCGCCGCCGTGGAGAGCGTGCTCGACGCCATGGTGCGCGCGGTCGCCCGCGGTGAAGCCGTCTCCGTCACCGGCTTCGGGACCCTCGTGCCCAAGGCCCGCCCCGGACACACCGCCCGCGATCCGCGTACCGGTGACGAGGTGGAGGTGGCCCCCACCCGCGTCGTGAGGTTCCGCCCCGGCGCGCGGTTCCAGGACCTCGTGGCAGGCCGCCGGGCGATGCCCGACTCCGGCAACTGCATCCAGAAGGACCCGAAGACGCCCACGTCCAAGACCGCTCGCCCGTAACCGTCCGCACACCAGGGGCCGCCCCGGCACGCGCCGGGGCGGCCCGCCGAAGGAGCACGACAGATGAACGACCGATCCGTGGGCGTCGAGATAGACGCCACCGCGACCTGGCTGGAGGGCCACGGGGCCCAGGGCGCTGCCGCTCTGTTGCGGCGCGTCGCCCGCCAGCGGGACGAAGCCGTACTGCAACTCGGCCTTCGCGCCGACTCTGCCGCCTCCCGTACGGGCGGCACCGCGCGCACCGCTCCACGGGACCTGGACGCCGCCGCAGAGGCGGCGATGCTGCGCACCGACGTGGCGCGCCTGCAAGCCCTGGCCGAGCGTGCCGGCTGGGTGGACGACGCGGACACCAAGCGCCTGTGGCGGTGGCGCGACGGCTGGTGGGAGCTGGGACACCGGCGGAAGGACCCCCGCGACGGTTACCACGACACCGGCTGGTACCTCTGGGGCCCGGCAGGCAGCTACGACGGCGAGTGGGTCGACCGCCACAAGAGCCCGGCCATGACCGAGGCCGACCGGCTCATCACCAAGCACCGCGCGGCGAGCGGCGAGGGCAGCCGGTGAGCGCCCAGATCGAACTGGTCAGCGCCCGCGCTGTGCACGGCCCCGACCCCGTTCCCGACCTCCGCGCCGCCGACCGCATCATCATCAGCAACAGCGGCGGCAAGGACAGCATCGCGGCGATGGACGAGGGCGTACGCCTGGCCGATGAGGCCGGGGTCCGCGACCGCATCGTGGTCCTGCACATCGACCTCGGCCGCACCCCGCGCGGGCACACGGTGGAGTGGCCGGGCACCGTGGATCTGGCACGCCGCCAGGCTGCGCACTACGGGCTTCCGTTCGAGGTCCGCCGCATAGCGAAGTGGCCGTCCCTGTTCCACCGCATCCGGGCGCGCGGCCAGTTCCCGCACCTGATGACCCGGTTCTGCACGTCGGAGAAGAGGGGCGTGGCCCGCCGGTTCATGACCGAGCAGGTGAAGGCCCTCGGCGTCACCGGCCGCCCGGCGCAGCTCGTGCACGTCATGGGGTTCCGTGCGGAGGAGTCCCGCGCCCGCGCCCGGCGGCCCGCCGTCGAAGTCGACCACCGGGCCAGCAACGGGCGGCGCACGGTGACTCAGTGGTACCCGGTGCTGCGCTGGAGCACTGCCGAGGTGTGGCAGCGCATCCGGGACAGCGGGGCGCCGTACCACTGGGCTTACGACGCGGGCATGTCCCGGCTCTCGTGCAGCCTTTGCGTCCTGGCCTCCATCCCGGACCTGACGTGCGCGGCCGGGCTCCGGCCCGAGCTGGCGGCCGAATACGCCGACTTGGAGACGGAGATGGGCGTCCCGTTCCGGCGGGAGCTGCCGATGGCCGAGATCATCCGGCGGGCGGGGGGCGCGGCGTGACCGCCGAACTCCAGAGCGCCCCGGTGACCCTGCCCAGCGTGCAGGAGGAGGGGCAGTGGCAGCCGCGCGTCGTCGGCCTCGACCTGTCGCTGACCTCGACCGGCGTCGCCGGTACCGACTGGGCGTACGCCCACCGGCCCGGCCGCCGTCGCAGCCATGAACGGCTGGACTGGCTGCTGGCGGCCGTCGCGCTGGGCGTGCGGGACGGCGCGGACCTGGTGGTGGTCGAGGGCGCCGCGTACGCCCAGGGCGCGCAGGCCGGGCACCACGAGCTTGCCGGGCTGTGGTGGCTGGTCACCCAGTACCTGTGGCGCAACCGCATCCCGTACGCCGTTGTGACCCCGCACGGGCGCACGATCTACGCGACCGGCCGGGCGAACCCCGCCCAGGGCTGGCCGAAGAAGGACCGGTCCCGGGTCGCCAAGGGGATGGTGCGCTCGGTGGCCGTCGAGCGGTACGGCGTGGAGTGCGAGGGGCCCGGCCGCTACGACATGGCCGACGCCACGGTCCTCGCGGCGATGGGGCTGGACTGGCTCGGCTACCCGACGGTGCCGGTGCCCGACACCCACCGGCGGGCGCTGGAGGCGGTGCGGTGGCCGGACCTCATTCCAGCGGCCGCGAATTAGGGAATTGCATTGCGGAAAATCAATTCGCATTCATTTGGGCATACCTTGCTTCTGGGGTATTTGCCATTAAGATATAAGTAAGGAATTCGGGAAATGCCCGAACGGAAAGGGGAATTGGAAATGGAATCCAACTGCGGCTGCGAGTGCAACAACGGCGGCTTCTGCGGAGGCTGCGGCCACGCCGGATGCGGCGGCCGTCGCCGCTAAGCACCACCAACCCCCAGGTCACACCCCGCGCCCCCGGCCAACCGCCGGGGCCGCACCCATACGCGCAAGCGTCCTCTTGGAGACCCACATGACCGACTACTCGCCCGGAGTCCAGCACCTCGCAGAACAGATAGGGCTCGACCCCGAACACGTCGCCCACGCCGCCCGCCTCGCCTCACGCACCTTCGCCCGCATTCAGGTCACCACCGGCATGACCCTCGACCAGTTCCGCCGCCTGTTCGCCCAGGACCGGCACTCCATCGTCATCGTCGCGAACCTGGCCATGCGCCACGCCGGCCGCCGCGACGACGCCCAACTCCTCATGGACATCTACAAGGCCAGCGTCGGCATCGCCCCCTACCAACTCCCCATCCACACCGGCGTCGGCACCCTGCCCGAATGCCACGGAGACCAGCACGTCCAGGAAGCCGTGCGCATCCTCAGCACCGCCGGACTCCCGCCCATACACACCGACGGCATCAGTGAACTGCGCCCCGGCTTCCAGGTCGTGCCCGACGACACCGGCTCCCTGCCCGGCTGGGTCTTCATCGCCCCCGACCCCGACGCCAAGGCCCGCACCGGCTTCGCGGGCGGCGACCTCGGCTACCTCGCCGTCATGAACTGGGCCGGATGGGGCGTCATCCCCGAACGCCTCGAAGGCGGCCTGTACGCCGCCTGCCACCCCGACCACCGCAACGACCCCTTCCCCACCTGCTCGACCTCCTGACACCCGCCCGTGCCCAGCCGCACGGCGCGGCCGGGCACGGCCTTCCCGAAAGGCCCCAGCCCATGAAGCTCCCCGTGGACGACGCCACCCTGACCGCCTGGTCCTCCCTCCTCGGCCTCACCGAAGAGCAGAGCGCAGCGACCCTTGCCGACATCGAGCAGACCCTGCGCGTCGGCTACGAGCACCGCCCCGACGAACTGCGCGACCAGTCCTTCGACGAGCTCACCAGCGACATCGACGCCGAGGAGACGGGACTGATGTTCCTCGTCAGCGGCCTGCGCCAGGCGGGACTTCCCGAAGCCGCCTACGCCATCGAGGTCCGCGGCCTCGCCGCCGCCCTCCAGTCCCTCCAGCAGGCCAGCTGACCAGCAGCTGACCCACCTGCACCACCCACACGCCGCCCCGGCCGCGCACCCGCGCACCGGGGCGGCCCCATGCGCGCCCGCAGAAAGGAATCCGCAGCCGTGCCAGATAACTTCATGCCCCGCACCGCGGCCCCGGCCGCCGCGCGGCCCGCTCCCTCCTGGGCGAAGAAGCCCCCGCCCAAGTCCAAGGCCACCACCCGCGCCACCGGCAAGATCACCGCACGCAAGTATTTCGCCCCAGGCGACCCGCAAGAACACGCCCGCAAGATCGCAGAGAACGCCCTCGAAGCCTGGTACCAGAACTTCGGCGGCAGCAGCATCGACGTCCCCCTCGGCACCGTCGCCGCGCTCTGCCTGGTGCGCAACGTGCCCGGACTGGCCGACTGGATACTCAACCTCCAGCCCGAGGAACTCCCGCAACTGTTCAAGGAGATCTACCTCGGCCACTGGATCAAGCGCCCCGACCTGATCAACCGGGCGCTACGCCTGCACGACTGGGCCTGGAACCCCGACCCCGACAAGCAGCAGCTCCGCGCCGTCCACGCCGTCACCCGCGCCGCGATCAACACCGGTCTCCTCGAACTCACCGGCCACGACGACGTCTACATGCGCTCCGAGGCCGATGTCCTCAGCCCCCTGCTCACCGGCCTGCGGCACAAGAGCGACAAGAAGTGGCGCGGCGAATACCACACGCCGGCGTGCATCACCGACCTGATGGCCAACGTGACGGTCGACAAGGACTTCGCGAAGCCGGGCATGTCCTTCGCCGAGCCTGCCATCGGCTCCGGCACGATGTTCCGCTCCGTCGCCCAGCGCCTGCGCGACCTCGGCCTCAACCCGCACGACTTCCACTGGTACGGCGTCGACATCGACGCCCTGTCCGCCGGGTGCGCCGCGATCAACGCCATCGTCTGGAGCCTCGGCCCGCGCTGCCTCATCGGCTGCGCCGACTCCCTCGCACCGGAAGACGACTACGCCAAGACCCGCGCCGAAGCCGCCGAAGCCTTCGAAGAGCGCGACCGGTACGTGGACACCGCCCACTCGCTCGTCGCCGTCCGCCGCGCCTTCGACCTGGTCGACCAACACATGCCCAGCAAAGAGACCGTCGCGTGACCCCACCCGACCCCTTCAACCGACCCGGCACCACCCGAGCAACCCGCCGCCGACGCCCAGCCTTCGCCGGGCCCCGCGACGAGATCGACGTGCCACCCCTCGACCAGATCGCCCCGACCCTCGACCCGCCCTGGCTCAAGGAGAAAACCGACACCCCCGACCGCAAGGCCGCCTACGGCCACCCCGACGGCCACAGCGTCGGCCTGCGCATCCAGTCCCGCGGCTTCGCCATCCAGACCTGGATCACCGCAGGCCCAGACCTGCCGCCGCTCCCCGAAGGCGGAACCGCCGCCGAGCAGGCCGAAGCACAGGCCGCCCGCGACGCCCGGCTCCAGCCCGGCCGTACCTGGCACGCCGTCCTCAACACCCGCACCAGCACGGCCCTGGCCACCGACCTCGCAACGCTCGTCCGCGACCGGCTGCTCCCGGCCCTCACGAACAAGCCGCGCGGCATCCCCGCACCGGCCCCGCCCGCCCACATCGGCCAGACCACGACCGCCGACACCGAACAGCCCGACACCGCTCCACAGCAGGAAGGAACCCCGAAGTGAACACCCCCGACAACACCATCCAGGTCACGAGCCTGCCCAACCTCGCCCAGATCCTGCCCTACCTCCTCGGCCACTACCCCGACGACAGCATCGCCCTCCACGCCCCCGGCCCGAACTTCATCGACGGGCCGACCATGACGTGCCCCCTGCCCGACGACCCCGCCCAGTGGCAGGCCACCGCCGAACTCGCCGCCCGCCAGTTCGTCACCTACGCCAACGAACAGGGGCACAACCCCGACCAGGGCATCATCATCTACCTCTGCCGCGAACCGCGTTCCGGCCAAACCCCCTGGGACACCGCAGCCCTCCTCGCCCCCGTCACCGACTGGCTCACCAACGAACTCGGGGAGCAGCGCGCCACCGTCCTCCAGACGATCGGTCTCGTCTCCAACCGCTGGTGGGCGTTCGAATGCCAGACCGAACGGTGCTGCGAGGGCGACCCCCTACCGTCCGCCGACGACCCGACCAGCATCACCGCGCAGATGAAGCGCCTCGGCCGCACTCCCG
The DNA here is from genome assembly GCF_052542855.1 of Streptomyces sp. SAS_281. Classification (NCBI taxonomy): domain Bacteria; kingdom Bacillati; phylum Actinomycetota; class Actinomycetes; order Kitasatosporales; family Streptomycetaceae; genus Streptomyces; species Streptomyces sp. SAS_281. The sequence continues at coordinate 1,787 of NZ_JBMNDO010000162.1, read as the reverse complement.
GCCCGCGCACCCGCGACATCGTCAAGGAGTTCCGGCCCAGCGCCGACCACACCACCCTCCAGGCGCTCGACCTTGCGGCCCACAACTTCAACAAGCAGTGCGAAACGCGCCTCGGACAGGACGCGGCGCTCACGACGACCTGTGCGCAGATCGAGACCGCCATGCGCCGCTTCCGCGACGGCGCGACCGACCTGGGCCCCCTGCTGGCAGCACAACTCATCGTCGGCCTGCACGACGACGGCGCCGTAGAGGCCGGCATGGCACTCGCGGAGGACGAGGACCTGCCCCACGCCCGACGCCTGTGGGCCTACCTCGCCCGGCAATGCGCCGAACCGTTCACCAGGGAAGCCGTCCCCGCCCTCACCCTGTTCGCGTTCGTCGCCTGGCGGCAAAACGACCTCATCGCCGCCCGCCTCGCCCTGCGCGACGCCATCACCACCGACGAGGACTACGAACTGGCCGTCGGCATCCACCTCGCCACGATCGACGGCGAAGACCCCCGCGACCTCCTCGCCCTCGCCCGCCAAGCCCGCGCCGACCGGATCGCCAACCGCCAACACCCCGACACCCTCACCCACTGACCTCAGCACCCCACCACCAGAACGGAACCAGAAGTGAACACCCACCACCCGGTACGCCCGCTGCAAGGCCCCGGAGACCTCGTCGAGGTCCTGCCGTTCCACCTGGGGCACCACCCGGAGAACAGCATCGTCCTGCACAACACCCTTGGCCCCACGTACATCGACGGCCCCAGCATGGCCCTGCCGCTCCCGGATGACCCGGACACCTGGCACGACGTGGCCGAAGCCTTCGCCCACAAGTTCATCGAAGTCATGGAGCACCGCGGAGACCCCCTCCGGCGCATCACCGTCTTCCTCTACCGCGACCCGCGTCCCGGGCACACCGACGAGCACACCGCATCGCTGCTCCGACCCGCCGCCGAACAGCTCGCCACCATCCTCACGAACCACGGCGCCGACGTCCTGGAGACCATCGGGATCGTCAACGACCGGTGGTGGGCCTACCAGTGCATCCGGCCCGGCTGCTGCGAAGGCGAACCGGTCCCTTCCGCCGACTCCCCGAACAGCCTCACCAGCGCGATGAAGAAGCTCGGCCACACCCCCCGCCCGCGCACGAGCGAGATCGCCAGCGAGTTTCGCCCCACCACGACCAACGCGACGCGGTACAGCGAAGCCCTGACCGAGGTGTCCGCAGACCTCCGTGAACAGACCCGCACCCACGGGCAGAGCTTCACCCGCGAAGGCACCGCCAACATCACCAAGGGAGCACTCAAGGACTTCCGCAACGGCAACACCCAGCTCATGGACGAGATAGCCGCCCGCATCATCCTCGGCCTCCAAGACCGCTCGGCCCGAGACCAGGCCATGACCTACGGCGAAGACGACGACCTGCCCCACGCCCGGCAACTGTGGGCCACCCTCGCCCGACGCTGCGTACCCCCGCACACCGACAAGGCCCCGCCCCTCCTCACGCTCCTCGGCTGGGTCGCCTGGCGGCAAGGCGACACCACCCTCGCCCGCATCGCGCTCAGGGAGGCAACGGCCATCGACCCCGAATACGACATGGCCGATCTGCTCCACCACGGCGTGAGCGTCGGCTTCGATCCACGCGAACTGCTGAAGGCGTACCGCGCCGTCGGCCACGAACCGCTCATGGACGACGACACCGACACTCCCTGACCACCGCGGGGGGGGGGGGGGGGGGGGGGGGGGGGGGGGGGGGGGGGGGGGGGGGGGGGGGGGGGGGGGGGGGGGGGGGGGGGGGGG
>NZ_JBMNDO010000161.1:0-14976 GCF_052542855.1 Streptomyces sp. SAS_281 | reverse complement strand
CGACAGGCCCAGGGTCGTCTGCACCTCCGGGTGGAGCCGCTTCAGCTCCCGGATCGCCCCGATGGTGGCGACCCCGTCCTTGCGCGACTCCTCCTGGCCCGTGCAGATGGTGAAGGTGAGGGTGTCGATGAGGATGTCCGACTCGTGGATGCCCCAGTTGCCGGTCAGGTCCGCGATGAGCCGTTCCGCGATGGCGACCTTGTGCTCGGCGGTCCGGGCCTGGCCCTCCTCGTCGATGGTCAGCGCGATCAGCGCGGCACCGTGCTCCGCCGCCAGCCGGGTGACCTTGACGAAGCGGGACTCCGGGCCGTCGCCGTCCTCGTAGTTGACGGAGTTGAGGACCGCGCGGCCGCCCAGCTTCTCCAGCCCGGCCCGGAGCACGGGCAGCTCCGTGGAGTCCAGGACGATCGGCAGGGTGGAGGCGGTGGCGAAGCGGCCGGCCAGCTCCTCCATGTCGGCGACGCCGTCGCGGCCCACGTAGTCCACGCACAGGTCGAGCATGTGCGCGCCCTCGCGGATCTGGTCGCGGGCCATCTCCACGCAGTCGTCCCAGCGGCCTTCGAGCATGGCCTCGCGGAACTTCTTGGACCCGTTGGCGTTCGTACGCTCGCCGATCGCCAGGTACGCCGTGTCCTGGCGGAAGGGGATGGACTGGTAGAGGGAGGCGGCGCCGGGCTCGGGGCGCGGGTCGCGGGCGGCCGGGACCGTTCCGCGTACGCGCTCGACCACCTGGCGCAGGTGCTCCGGGGTGGTACCGCAGCAGCCGCCGACCAGCGAGAGGCCGTACTCCTGGACGAACGTCTCCTGCGCGTCGGCCAGTCCCTCGGCGTCGAGCGGGAAGTGGGCGCCGTCCTTGGTGAGGACCGGCAGTCCGGCGTTGGGCATGCAGAGCAGCGGGATGCGGGAGTGCCGGGTGAGGTAGCGCAGGTGCTCGCTCATCTCGGCCGGACCGGTCGAGCAGTTCAGGCCGATCATGTCGATGCCCAGCGGCTCAAGGGCGGTCAGGGCCGCCCCGATCTCGGAGCCCAGGAGCATGGTGCCGGTCGTCTCGAAGGCCAGGGAGCACAGCAGCGGGAGGTCGCTGCCGAGGGCGTCGAGGGCGCGGCGGGCGCCGAGGACGGCGGCCTTGGTCTGGAGGAGGTCCTGGGTCGTCTCCACGATCAGCGCGTCGGCTCCGCCGGCGATCAGTCCCTCGGCGTTCGCCTGGAAGCCGTCGCGGATCGTGGCGTACGGGATGTGGCCCAGGGTCGGCAGCTTGGTGCCGGGGCCCATGGAGCCGAGCACCCAGCGCTGCTCACCGGTGGATGCGGTGTACTCGTCGGCGACCTCGCGGGCGATGCGCGCACCGGCCTCCGAGAGTTCCTGGACGCGCTCGGGGATGTCGTACTCGCCGAGGGCCGCCGTGTTGGCGCCGAAGGTGTTGGTCTCGACGCAGTCGACGCCGACGGCGAAGTACGCCTCGTGGACGGAGCGCACGATGTCCGGCCGGGTGATGTTGAGGATCTCGTTGCAGCCTTCGAGGTTCTCGAAGTCCGCGAGCGTGGGGTCCTGGGCCTGGAGCATGGTGCCCATGGCACCGTCGGCCACCACGACTCGGGTGGCGAGCGCCTCACGGAGGGCTGCGGCTCGGTTCCGGCTGTCGGCGGAAGGGGTCGGCGACGAGGCCATGGATGTACTCCCTGGGATGCGACGGCTGTCGGCTTTGCGTCTTCGGCGGAAGGCGCACCCGGCCAGGGTAGCCGGGCCTCGACGTGGGCCGTCACTCTGTCCCACGAGCCGGACGGCATCCTGATGACGGGGATCCCGGTGTCGCGAGGTGCTGCGGACTTTCCACGCGGCCGAGCGCGGTTCGGCATCGACCGATAGTGTTCAGCATTGTCGAACAAGGTGGAGGGGTACGGCGCGATGGCCAAGAACATCCAGTCGCTGGAGCGGGCGGCCGCGATGCTGCGCCTGCTGGCAGGCGGCGAGCGGCGGCTCGGGCTGTCCGACATCGCCTCCTCACTGGGCCTGGCCAAGGGCACCGCACACGGCATCCTGCGCACCCTCCAGCACGAGGGGTTCGTGGAGCAGGACGCCGCCTCGGGCCGCTATCAGCTGGGCGCGGAGCTGCTGCGCCTGGGCAACAGCTATCTCGACGTCCACGAGCTGCGGGCCCGGGCCCTGGTCTGGACGGACGACCTGGCCCGGTCCAGCGGCGAGAGCGTCCACCTCGGCGTACTGCACCAGCAGGGCGTGCTCATCGTCCACCACGTCTTCCGGCCCGACGACAGCCGCCAGGTCCTGGAGGTGGGCGCCATGCAGCCGCTGCACTCCACGGCCCTGGGCAAGGTGCTGGCGGCGTACGACCCGGTGGCGCACACCGAGGCGGTGGAGGCGGAGCGGCAGTCGTTCACGCCCCGGACGGTGACCGGCGCCGAGGAGTTCGAGGCCGTGCTCGACGGGGTGCGGGCCCGGGGCTGGGGGTCCGACGTGGAGGAGACCTGGGAGGGGGTCGCCGCGGTGGCCGCCCCGATCCACGACCGGCGCCGGATGCCGGTCGGGGCCATAGCCGTGACGGGTGCGGTGGAGCGGGTCTGCAAGGACGGCGAGCTGCGCCCGGAGCTGGTCGCGGCGGTCCGCGACTGCGCCCGTGCGGTCTCGCGGGACCTGGGCGCCAGGCGCTTCTGAGCCGCCCGCGCACCCGGCCGGCTTCCCTCGTAACGATCGATTCGTACGTCACATCCCTCTTGACGCTGCCTTCGCCGGGAGAAACACTGCCGTTCACCGGTCGGCATTGTCGAACACTTAACGGATATTCGCGTTAGGGTGTGACCGTGCCAAGGGCCGGCCAAGCCCTCACACGAGGGCGCGGACCACCGGTGGGACCCGGGGTTCGGCTTCCTGGACGAAGGACAAAGGAGTCGCGGGTGTCCAGCTCCGACATCTTCATCGGCGAGACCATCGGTACCGCCGTACTCATCCTGCTCGGCGGCGGTGTCTGTGCCGCCGTCACGCTCAAGCACTCGAAGGCGCAGAACGCCGGCTGGGTCGCCATCACCTTCGGGTGGGGCTTCGCGGTACTGACCGGCGCGTATCTCGCCGGCGGCGTGTCGGGGGCGCATCTCAACCCGGCCGTCACCATCGGCCTCGCCATCGAGGGCGGAACGAAGTGGAGCGACGTACCGCTCTACCTCGCCTCCGAACTGTTCGGCGCGATGATCGGCGCGGTGCTGGTCTGGCTGACCTACTACGGGCAGTTCCGGGCCCACCTCACCGATCCGGAGGTCCTGCGCACCCACTCGGGTGAGGAGGGCATGGTCGACCAGGCCGCGGCCCCCAAGGCGGGACCGGTCCTCGGTGTCTTCTCGACGGGCCCCGAGATCCGCAACGCCGTGCAGAACGTCCTCACCGAGGTCATCGCCACGGTCGTGCTGGTGCTCGCCATCCTCACCCAGGGCCTCAACGGCGACGGGGACGGGCTCGGCACGCTGGGCGCGCTGATCACCGCCCTGGTCGTCGTCGGCATCGGCCTGTCGCTCGGCGGGCCGACGGGCTACGCGATCAACCCGGTCCGCGACCTCGGTCCGCGTATCGTGCACGCGCTGCTTCCGCTGCCGAACAAGGGCGGCTCCGACTGGGGCTACGCGTGGGTCCCCGTCGTCGGCCCGCTGATCGGCGGCGCCCTCGCGGGCGGCCTCTACAACCTCGCCTTCGCCTGACCCGCCCTCACCCCACACCGCACAGACCTCCGGGAGCACACCGTGACCGACGCACACACCACCGGCAGCCACGGCGCCGGGCCGTTCATCGCGGCCATCGACCAAGGCACGACCTCCAGCCGCTGCATCGTCTTCGACAAGGACGGGCGGATCGTCTCCGTCGACCAGAAGGAGCACGAGCAGATCTTCCCCAAGCCGGGCTGGGTCGAACATGACGCGGCCGAGATCTGGGCGAACGTCCAGGAAGTCGTCGCCGGGGCGATCTCCAAGGCGGGCATCACCGCCGCCGACGTCAAGGCGATCGGCATCACCAACCAGCGCGAGACCACCCTGCTGTGGGACAAGCACACCGGTGAGCCCGTCCACAACGCCCTCGTCTGGCAGGACACCCGTACCGACGCGCTCTGCAAGGAACTCGGCCGCAACGTCGGCCAGGACCGCTTCCGCCGCGAGACCGGGCTGCCGCTCGCCTCGTACTTCGCCGGGCCCAAGGTGCGCTGGCTGCTCGACAACGTCGAGGGGCTGCGCGAGCGGGCCGAGCGGGGCGACATCCTCTTCGGCACCATGGACTCCTGGGTCATCTGGAACCTGACCGGCGGCACCGACGGCGGCGTCCACGTCACCGACGTCACCAACGCCTCGCGCACCCTCCTGATGAACCTGCACACCATGCAGTGGGACGAGAAGATCTGCTCCTCCATCGGCGTGCCGACGGCCGTGCTGCCCGAGATCCGGTCCTCCGCCGAGGTCTACGGCACCACCAAGGGCGGCGTGCTCGACGGAGTGCCGGTGGCCTCCGCGCTGGGCGACCAGCAGGCGGCGCTGTTCGGCCAGACCTGCTTCTCCGAGGGCGAGGCCAAGTCCACGTACGGCACCGGCACCTTCATGCTGATGAACACCGGTGAGACGCCCGTCAACTCCTACAACGGCCTGCTGACGACGGTCGGCTACCGGATCGGCGACCAGAAGGCGGTGTACGCCCTGGAGGGGTCGATCGCCGTCACCGGTTCGCTGGTCCAGTGGATGCGCGACCAGATGGGGCTGATCCAGTCCGCCGCCGAGATCGAGACCCTGGCCTCCTCGGTGGAGGACAACGGCGGCGCGTACTTCGTGCCGGCGTTCTCCGGTCTCTTCGCCCCGTACTGGCGCCCGGACGCCCGCGGTGTCATCGCCGGTCTCACCCGTTACGTCACCAAGGCGCACATCGCCCGTGCCGTACTGGAGGCCACCGCCTGGCAGACGCGTGAGATCAGCGACGCCATGACGAAGGACTCCGGCGTCGAGCTGACCTCGCTCAAGGTCGACGGCGGCATGACCTCCAACAACCTGCTGATGCAGACGCTCGCCGACTTCCTGGACGCGCCCGTGGTGCGCCCGATGGTCGCCGAGACCACCTGCCTCGGCGCCGCCTACGCCGCCGGCCTGGCCGTCGGCTTCTGGCCGGACACCGACGCGCTGCGCGCCAACTGGCGCCGCGCCGCCGAGTGGACCCCCCGCATGGACGCGGACACCCGCGCCCGCGAGTACAAGAGCTGGCTCAAGGCCGTGGAACGCACCATGGGCTGGCTCGACGACGAGGAGTAGACGACATGACCACCCTGCAGAGCGTCCCCGCACTCGGGACGCATCCGGCCTCCGGCTCCCTCCCGAGCCGCGCCGAGACCCGGGAGCAGCTCTCCAAGGCGACGTACGACCTCCTGGTGATCGGCGGCGGCATCCTGGGCATCTCCACCGCCTGGCACGCCGCGCAGTCCGGACTGCGGGTGGCCCTGGTGGACGCCGGCGACTTCGCCGGCGCCACCTCCTCCGCCTCCTCCAAGCTGCTCCACGGCGGTCTGCGCTACCTGCAGACCGGTGCGGTGAAGCTGGTGGCGGAGAACCACTTCGAGCGCCGTGCGGTCTCCCGCCAGGTCGCCCCGCACCTGGCCAACCCGCTCACCTTCTACCTGCCGGTCTACAAGGGCGGACCGCACGGCGCGGCGAAGCTCGGCGCGGGCGTGTTCGCGTACTCGGCGCTGTCCGCCTTCGGGGACGGTGTCGGCCATGTGATCAGCCCGGCGCGGGCGGCACGCGATGTGCCGGAGCTGCGTACGGACAACCTGCGGGCCGTCGCGGTGTACGGCGACGACCAGATGAACGACGCGCGGATGGCGCTGATGACGGTCCGCGCGGCCGTCGACGCGGGCGCGGTGGTGCTGAACCACGCGGCGGTGACCGGGCTGCGGTTCACCCGCGGCCGGGTGACGGGCGCGGAGCTGCGGGACTCCATGGACGGTACGGAGTTCGGGGTGACCGCCCGGCTGGTGCTGAACGCGACCGGACCGTGGGTGGACCACCTGCGGAAGATGGAGGACCCGAACGCGGCACCCTCCATACGCCTGTCCAAGGGCGCCCACCTGGTGCTGAAGCGGACCCGGCCGTGGAAGGCCGCGCTGGCCACGCCGATCGACAAGTACCGCATCACGTTCGCCCTGCCCTGGGAGGACATGCTGCTGCTCGGCACGACGGACGAGGCGTACGAGGGCGACCCGGCGGATGTCGCGGTGACGGAGAAGGACACCGCGCAGATCCTGGACGAGGCCGCGTTCTCGGTACGGGACCAGCAGCTCTCCCGGGACCTGATCACCTACTCCTTCGCCGGACTGCGGGTGCTGCCCGGCGGACCCGGCGACACCTCGAAGGCCAAGCGCGAGACGGTCGTGACGGAGGGCCGGGGCGGGATGCTGTCGGTGGCCGGCGGCAAGTGGACGACCTTCCGCCACATCGGCCGTACGGTGATGAACAAGCTGGCCGCGCTGCCCGGGCACCCGCTGGCGGAGGACATGGAGCCGATGGCCCGGCTGCCGAGGAAGCTGCCGCTGCCCGGGATCGCCTCCCCGAACGCGGTGGCGCACCGGCTGCTGGTGGACGGCGGGACGCCCGGTCCCCGGATGGCCGCCGACACCGCGCGCCATCTGGCCACGCACTACGGTTCGCTCGCCTTCGACATCGCCCGGATGGCCAACGAGAACCCGGCGCTGGCCGAGCGGATCCACCCGGACGCCCCGGAGGTGTGGGCGCAGGTCGCCTACGCCCGGGACCACGAGTGGGCCGAGACCGCGGACGACGTGCTGCGGCGGCGGACGACGCTGACGATCCGGGGCCTGGCGACGGACGAGGTCCGGGCCGGTGTGGAGAAGGTGCTCGGCGAGCGGCGCGGCTGAGCGCGACGGGCCGGTACGACCGTCGGACCGCACGCCGGTCCGACAGTCGTACCGGCCTTCTTCATGGCCGCATAATGGGGCGATACATCGGATGTCTGGAGGTCGCCCATGGCTGTCACCGACGAGGCCATCGAGAAGATCAAGGGAATGATCGTCTCGGGTGCGCTACGGCCCGGCGATCGTCTCCCCAAGGAGAGCGAACTCGCCTCGGAGCTGGGTCTTTCCCGCAACTCGCTGCGGGAGGCGGTGCGCGCCCTGTCGCTGATCCGGATTCTCGACGTCCGCCAGGGCGACGGCACGTATGTGACGAGCCTCGACCCGCAGCTGCTGCTGGAGGCGCTGAGCTTCGTCGTGGACTTCCACCGGGACGACACCGTGCTGGAGTTCCTGGCGGTGCGCCGCATCCTGGAGCCCGCCGCGACGGCGATGGCGGCGAGCCGGATCGGCGAGGACCAGCTGGACGCGCTGGGCGCACAGCTCGACGCCCTGGGTGACCGGCCTTCGGTGGAGGAGCTGGTCGCCTGCGACCTGGACTTCCACCGGGGCATCGTCCAGTCGTCCGGCAACTCGGTGCTCTGCTCGCTACTGGACGGGCTCTCGGGGCCGACGACGAGGGCGCGGGTGTGGCGGGGGCTGACGCAGGAGGACGCGGTGAGCCGGACGCTGCATGAGCACCGGGCGATTCTGGCGGCGCTGCGGGATCGCGATGCGGAGGCTGCGCGTGCGTGGGCGACGGTGCATGTGGCGAGCGTGGAGCAGTGGTTGCGTTCCACCCTGTGACCGTTCGGGGCTCTGCCCCTGACCCCGCTCCTCGATCGCCGCAGGGGCTTGCGAACAAGCGCCGGACGGGCCGGAGGAGCCCGTCCGGCGCTTGAGGACCAGAGGGTTCAGTCCTGCTTCTCGCCGCTCGCGAAGCGGGAGATGACCAAGGCGACGATGATGATCGCGCCGTTGAGGAACTGGTTCCAGAGGGCCGGGACGCCGCCCAGGGTCATGACGTTGACGACCAGTTGGAGCGTCAGTACGCCGGTGAGGGCGCCGAACAGCGTGCCCCGGCCGCCCTTGAGGCTGATGCCGCCGATCACCGCGGCGGCGAACACCTGGAAGATCCAGCCGTCGCCCTGGGTGGCGGCGACCGCCCCGTAGTGGCCGGTGTAGAGGATGCCGGCGAAGGCCGCGAGCAGGCCGCCGATCGCGAGGACGATCCAGGTGACCCGGTCGACGCGGATACCGGCCGCGCGGGCCGCTTCCGGGTTGCCGCCGATCGCGTACAGCGCCCGTCCGTGGCGCAGCCAGGCGAGGGCGGCGCCGCCGGCCGCGAAGAGGACCAGGCAGATCCAGACGGCGGCCGGCACCCCGAACCACTCGCTCTTGCCGAGGTAGCGGAAGGACTCCGGCACATCGGTGATGGACTTGCCCTCGGTGATGCCGATGTGGAGGCCCCGCAGCATCGTGAGCATGCCGAGCGTGGCGATGAAGCCGTTGACCCGGAGTTTCAGCATCAGGAAGCCGTTGACGGCGCCGACCGCGAGGCCGACCAGCAGGCAGAGCGGGATCGCGGACCAGCCGGGGAGCAGCCCGAGGCCGGCGAAGCGTCCGCCGTCGGCGGGCAGCACCAGCCACATGGCGACGACCGGCGCGATGCCGATCGTGGACTCCAGCGAGAGGTCCATCCGGCCGCAGATGAGGATCAGCGCCTGGCCGAGGACGAGCAGGCTCAGCTCGGAGGACTGCTGGACGACGCTGATCAGGTTGTCCGAGGTGAGGAAGACCGGCGAGACGATGAAGCCGATCAGCATCAGCACCAGGATCACCGGCACCAGCGAGAAGTCGCTCCACCGGATCAGTCTGAGCCTGCTGAGCGGGGAGCCGCCGTCCGCGCCGCCGCCCTTGGGCGCCTGGTCGAAGTCGTCGGCCGTGGACGGCCGTACCGTGCCGGTCATTCCCTCTCCCCCACACCTTCCATGGCGGCGACGAGTTCCCCGTCGGCCCACCCGCTGTCGAACGTTGCGACGACCCGCCCGTGGAAGAGGGCGAGGACCCGGTCGCAGACCCGCAGGTCGTCCAGCTCGTCGGAGACGACGACGGCCGCGTTGCCCGCGTCGGCGACCCGGCGTACGACTCCGAGCAGGGAGTCCTTGGACTTGACGTCCACGCCCGCCGTGGGCCGGACCGCCACCAGCACGCTGGGGTCGCGGGCCAGCGCCCGGGCGACGACGACCTTCTGCTGGTTGCCGCCGGAGAGCCCGGAGACGGGCTGTTCGGGGCCCTGGGTCTTGATGTCGAGCGAGTCGATCATGGACCGGGCGAACCGCCGGGTACGGGAGGGCAGGACGGTCCCCCAGGGGCCGAGCTGGTCGGCGACCGTCAGGGTGGCGTTCTCCGCGACGCTGCGCTCCGGGACGAGGCCCTGGTCGTGCCGGTCCTCGGGGATGTAGCCGATGCCGGCGGCCAGCGCGTCCGGCACGCTGCCCGCCCGTACGGCCCTGCCCCGCACCCGGACCGTGCCGCCGCCCGCCTTGCGCATCCCGGCCAGCACCTCGCCGACGGCGGTGTTGCCGCTGGCCGCCGCCCCGGCCAGGCCCAGCACCTCGCCGGGGCGCACCTGGAGGTCCAGCGGCTCGAACCGCCCGGGCAGGCTCAGCCGCTCGGTGCTCAGGACGGGTTCCGCCGACGGGTCGGGCGCCGCGTCACCGGCCGCGTGCCAGGCGGTGGCGCCGGCCGCCCGCTCGCCGGTCATCGCGGCGACCAGGTCCTCCTTGGCGACCTCGGCGACGGGCGCGGTCAGGACGTGGCGGGCGTCGCGGTAGACGGTGACCGCGGTGCACAGCTCGTACACCTCCTGGAGGTGGTGCGAGATGAAGAGGAACGCCACGCCCTGGCTCTGGAGTTCGCGGAGCTTGCCGAAGAGCCGTGCGATGCCCCTGGCGTCGAGCTGGGCGGTCGGCTCGTCCAGGACGATGAGCCGGGCGCCGAAGGACAGTGCGCGGGCGATCTCCACGAACTGCCGCTGCTCGACCGCGAGATCGCGCGCCCGGGTGTCCGGGTCGACCTCGACGCCGTACGCGGCGAGCAGCCGCCCGGCCCGCCTGCGCAGCTTGCCCCAGCTGATCCAGCGGGCGTTCTCGTCGAACCGGTTGAGGAAGAGGTTCTCGGCGACGGTGAGGTCGGGGACGACCATGGACTTCTGGTAGACGCAGGCGACCCTGGACTGCCAGGCCGTGGTGTCCCCGAAGGCCGGCGCGGGCTCGCCGCCGAAGGTGACGGTGCCCGCGTCCGCCTTGTGGAGGCCGGTGAGCACGCCGACCAGGGTCGATTTGCCGGCACCGTTGCGGCCGACGAGTGCGTGGGACTCGCCGGGCCGCACGGTCAGCTTCACCCCGTCGAGCGCCACGGTCGGCCCGAAGCGCTTGACGACGCCTTCCGCCTGCACGGCGGGTGGTGGTGCTGCCTGGTCCATGGCTAGCTCTTCTTCTCCAGCTGGTTGGCCCACAGCTTCGGGTCGTCCACGTTCTCCTTGGTCACCAGGGGCGCGGGGAGCTGGTCCTCGTAACCGTTGGGGATCTTGATGATGGTGGAGTCGTGGTCCGTGGGGCCCTCCTTGAACGTCCTGCCGTCGAGGGCCGCCTTCGCGTAGTACAGCGCGTACTTCGCGTACAGGTCGGCGGGCTGGGAGATGGTGGCGTCGATCTTCCCGGCCCGGATGGCGTCGAACTCCTCGGGGATGCCGTCGTTGGAGATGATGGTGATGTGGCCGTCCTGACCGGCGGGCTTCAGCAGCTTCTTCTGTTCCAGGAGCGCCAGGGTGGGCTGCAGGAAGACGCCCCCGGCCTGCATGTAGATGCCGTTGATGTCGGGGTGGGCGGCCAGCGTGGACTGGAGCTTCGCGGAGGCGACGTCGCCCTTCCAGTCGGTGGCCAGCTCGAACACCTCGATGTCCGGGTAGTCCTTGTCCATGCACGCCTTGAACGCCTCGGAGCGGTCGCGGCCGTTGATGGAGGACAGGTCTCCCTGGAACTCGGCGACCTTGCCCTTGCCCTTCAGCTGCTGGCCGAGGTACTTGCAGGCGTTGGTGCCGTACGCCTTGTTGTCGGCGCGCACCACCATGTAGATGTCGCCCTTGTCCGGACGGGTGTCGACGCTGACGACGGGGATCTTCTTCTCGTTGAGCGTGTTGAGCGATTCGGCTATCGCGCCGGTGTCCTGCGGGGCCATCACGACGGCCTTGGCGCCCTGGTCGGTGAAGGTCTGGACGTTGGCGACGAGCTTGCCGATGTCGTTCTGCGAGTTGGTGAGCGGAAGCGCGGAGACCTCGCCGCCCTTGACGCCCTTCTCGATGTAGTTCTGGTACGAGTTCCAGAAGTCGCTGTCGCTGCGCGGCAGGTCGATGCCGACCTTGCCGCCGCCCGCACCGCTGTCCGACGATTCGCGGTTGCAGCCCGCGAGGGCCGTGACGGCCAGCAGTACGGCACAGGCTGCCGCACTCGTCGTACGCACTCTCATTGGTGTCCCGTTCCTGTGGGGGGTCGCGGCTCGGACCCGGTGGGCATGGCGGGGTACGGGTTCAGCTGCCGGCGGGCCGCAGGCGCAGGCCCTGCATGCCGCCGTCGACGGCCAGGGCGGTTCCCGTCACGGAGGCCGCGGCGGAACTGGCGAGGTAGACGACCGCGGCGGCCACCTCGCCGGCCGAGACCAGCCGGCCCAGGGGCTGCCGGGCGTTGAGCGCGGCGCGTTCGGCGGCCGGGTCCTCCGCCCGGTCGAGCAGCCGGCCGATCCACGGGGTGTCGGCGGTGCCCGGGTTCACGCAGTTGACGCGGACGCCCTCGCGGACGTGGTCGGCGGCCATGGCGAGGGTGAGCGCGAGGACGGCGCCCTTGCTCGCGCTGTACAGGGCGCGCTGGGGCAGCCCGGCGGTCGCGGCGATGGAGCAGGTGTGGGTGATGGACACGGCTCCGGGGCGCTCGGCGGCCGCGCGGCGCAGGTGCGGCAGGGCGTGCCGGGCGGCCCGGACCATGCCGAGGACGTTGATGTCGAGGACCCGGGCCCACTCCGTGTCGTCGTTGTCCTCGACGGTGCCGATGGCGCCGATGCCCGCGTTGGAGACGAGGGTGTGCAGGGAGCCCAGTTCGGCGGCGGCCCGGTCCACCCCGGCGCGCACGGCGGCGTCGTCGGTGACGTCGGCCTCGACGGCGAGGGCCCCCCGGGGCGCGCCGGAGGTGTCACGGTCCAGGACGGCGACCTGTGCGCCGCGCTCCAGGAGCAGGGCGGTGACGGCGGCCCCGATGCCGGAGGCACCGCCGGTCACCAGGGCGTTCATCCCCTCGAAGTCGCGTGTGCCGGTCATCGGCTCTCCTCCTTCTCACGGCGCCGGGCCTGCCAGACGGGGCCCTGCGGGTAGCGGTGTGCGGCGATGGACTCGGGGCGCATCCTGGCCGAGAAGCCGGGAGACGCCGGAGCGGTGTAGCGTCCGTTCACGATGACGGCGGGGTCGGTGAAGTGCTCGTGGAGGTGGTCGACGTACTCGATCACCCGGTCCTCGCGGGTGCCGGAGACGGCCACGTAGTCGAACATCGAGAGGTGCTGGACGAGTTCGCAGAGCCCGACGCCGCCCGCGTGCGGGCAGACTGGGACGCCGTACTTGGCGGCGAGCAGCAGGATCGCCAGGTTCTCGTTGACGCCGGCGACCCGGGCGGCGTCGATCTGGACGAAGTCGACGGCCCCGGCCTGGAGGAGCTGCTTGAAGACGACCCGGTTGGCGACGTGTTCCCCGGTGGCGACCTTGACCGGCTGTCCGGCCCGGACGGCGGCGTGGCCGAGTACGTCGTCGGGGCTGGTGGGCTCCTCGATCCAGTGCGGGTCGTACGGGGCGAGCTCGGTCATCCACGCGACGGCGTCGGCGACGTCCCAGCGCTGGTTGGCGTCGACGGCGATCCGGACGCCGGGTCCGACGGCCTCGCGGGCGAGCGCCATCCGGCGGACGTCGTCCTCGACCCGGCCGCCGACCTTGAGCTTGATCTGGGTGAAGCCGTCGGCCACGGCCTGCTCGGCCAGCCGGACCAGCTTGTCGTCGGAGTAGCCGAGCCAGCCGGGCGAGGTGGTGTACGCGGGGTAGCCCTCGGCGCGCAGCCGGGCGGCGCGTTCGGCGCGGCCCGGTTCGGCCGCGCGCAGGACGGCCAGCGCCTCGTCGGGGGTGAGGGCGTCGGTGAGGTAGCGGAAGTCGACGAGGGAGACCAGCTCCTCGGGCGTCATCGCGGCCAGGAACTCCCAGACGGGTCTGCCCGCCAGCTTGGCCGCCAGGTCCCAGGCGGCGTTGACCACCGCGCCGGCCGCCATGTGCATCACGCCCTTCTCGGGCCCGAGCCAGCGCAGTTGCGAGTCGTGCGTGAGGTCCCGGTACAGGGCGCCTAGGTCGGCTGCCGTCCGGGGCACGGGGCGCCCGGCCAGATAGGGGCGCAGCGCCTCGATCGCGGCGGCCATGACCTCGTTGCCGCGGCCGATGGTGAAGCAGAAGCCATGGCCCTCGGCCGGCTCGCCGTCCGTGCCGGCGGCGTCGGTCCGCAGCACGACGTAGGCGGCCGAGTAGTCGGGGTCGGGGTTCATGGCGTCCGAGCCGTCCAGTTGTTCCGAGGTCGGAAAACGGATGTCGTGGACCTCGAAGTCCGTGACGGACTGACTCATGCGCGCCCCCAGGGGAAATAACATCGGACCTCTGTTCCGGTCATCCGATGTATAGCCGCCCCGGAGGGCGCAAGTCCAGAGAGAGGCAGGAATTTTCGGCCGACAGCTCGGATGTATCGAGGGTGTGTTGCCCCATCGAGCGGTCCCCCGCACCTCGATGCGCCGGGTTCACCCGGCCGTGCACGGGGGCTGCGGTACGGGAGGGCGCAGGCCGTAAGGTTGTCCCGTACGCAAGGGAACTTCGGAAGGAGGCTGGGGTGATCGAGCTCGAGGGCGTTCCCGAGCTGATCGACCCGGTCATGGTGGCCGCGTTCGAGGGGTGGAACGACGCGGGTGACGCCGCCTCCACAGCGGTCGCGCACCTGGACCGGGAGTGGAAGGGCGAGGTGTTCGCGGCGCTGGACGCCGAGGACTACTACGACTTCCAGGTCAACCGCCCGACGGTGTGGCTGGACAACGGGGTACGCAAGATCACCTGGCCGACGACCCGGCTCTCCGTGGTCCGCGTCGGCGGGGACAAACCCCGGGACCTGGTCCTGGTGCGGGGCATCGAACCGTCCATGCGCTGGCGCTCGTTCTGCAACGAGCTCCTGGGGTTCGCGCACGAACTGGGCGTCGAGATGGTGGTGGTGCTCGGCGCGCTGCTCGGCGACACCCCGCACACCCGGCCGGTCCCGGTCAGCGGGGTGACGTCCGATCCGGACCTGGCCCGCACCATGGACCTGGAGGAGACCAGGTACGAGGGTCCGACCGGCATCGTCGGCATCCTCCAGGAGGCGTGCACGCACGCCGGGGTGCCCGCGGTGAGCCTGTGGGCGGCGGTGCCGCACTACGTGTCGCAGCCGCCCAACCCCAAGGCGACGCTGGCCCTGCTGAACCGCCTCGAGGACCTGATCGGACTGCGCATCCCGCTCGGCGAGCTGCCGGAGGACGCGCGCGCCTGGCAGGTCGGCGTCGACCAGCTGGCCGCCGAGGACAGCGAGGTGGCCGAGTACGTGCAGACGCTGGAGGAGGCCCGGGACACCGCCGAGCTGCCCGAGGCGAGCGGCGAGGCGATCGCCCGTGAGTTCGAACGCTATCTGCGGCGCCGCGACCCGGGTCCGGGCCAGCCGCCCGGCGGGCACGCCACGGAGAGCGGGGACGCGACGTACCTCCGGGACACGTCGAGCGGCCGGACGAGGCCGCCCAAGCCGATCCGGCCGGAGGCCGGTCCGGGACAGCCGGGCGAGCCGGGGCCCGTACGGCCGCCGTCCGACGGGACCGGCGACCGCGCGGACGACGGCCGTACGGACGACAGCGGCCCGGCCGACCGACGTCCGGACGACGACGCGCCGGACGACGGCCCCCCGTCGCAGGACTGAGCGCGGCACGGGGGGGGGGGGGGGGACCCGCCC
>NZ_JBMNDO010000160.1:0-15011 GCF_052542855.1 Streptomyces sp. SAS_281 | reverse complement strand
CCCCCCCCCCCCCCCCCCCCCCCCCCCCCCCCCCCCCCCCCCCCCCCCCCCCCCCCCCCCGCCCAGGCCCATCAGATGTGGGTGGAGCGGTGGGGCGCCCCGACGACGAAGACGGGAGTCTGACCATGGAGGAGACCAACCGGCTTGCCCCGCCGCAGATGGTGGAGGGCGATCCGCGCACGCTGACGCTGCTGGACGTGAACGCGAGGTTCTTGCCGCACGAGCAGTTCCGGCAGCTCGTGGCGAACATCGAGCGTGACGGGCACCTGACGTCCACGCCGCTGGTGTGGAACGACCGTGAGTCGGGGCGGCTGGTGGTCCTGTCGGGCAATCACCGCGTGCTCGCCGCGATCGAGGCCGGCCTGCCGACGATCTGGTGGATGCAGATAGATGAGCCGCTGGCCCGTCAGCGGCAGATCGCGCTCCAGCTCTCGCACAACGCGATTGCGGGTCAGGACGATCCGGCGATCCTGAAGGAGCTGTACGACGAGCTGGAGAACGTGGAGTGGCGGCAGTACACGGGCCTGGACGACAAGACCCTGGAGCTGCTGGAGAAGGTGGACGTCGCTTCTCTGGGTGAGGCGAACCTCGACTTCGCCAGCGTGCAGTTCATGTTCTTGCCCGATGAGCTGGAGCGGGCGGAGGCCGCGTTCGATGCGGCGCGGTCGGCGGCGACGGCGGATGAGCGGTGGGTGGCGGGGCTGGCGCAGTACGAGCCGGTGCTTGATGCGCTGGAGACGTCCCGGGCCGCGTACAAGATCGGGAACAGTGCGACGGCGCTCGGCGTGATCCTGAGCGTGTTCGAGCGGCACCTGTCCGAGCTGGCCGAGGGCTGGTTCGACGCCGCGACCGGGGAGCCGATCCGGGCGGGGACGGCGCCGCTGGAGACGGTGTTCGGGGTGCGGGATGTGCCGGTGGAGACGGCGGCGGTCGTGCGGGCGGCCATCGACCGGATGGTGCAGGACGGCACCGTGCCTGCTGACGAGCCGTGGCGGGCGCTCGAAGTCCTTGCCGCACAGAGCAACTAGACGGCCGTGGGCCAGGAGGTGAGCGGTGGCTGAGGGCACCGTGGAGTCCTGGGAGCGGCAGGGTGGGGAGTCGGTCCAGGCGTTCGAGGCGTTCGCCGCGTACCGCGATCTCGGCCCAGTGCGCAGTGTCACGAAGGTGGCACGGGAGTTGGATAAATCCCGCGCGCTGGTGGGCCGGTGGTCGCGGCAGTTCGCATGGGTGCTGAGGGCGACGGCGTACGACAGGGAGCAGGACCGGCTGTTCCTCGCTGAGCAGGCGCAGGCGCGTAAGGAAATCGCGCGCAGGCACGCGAAGTTGGCGCAGGCCGTACAGAGCAAGGCTGTGGCCCGGCTTCAGGCGCTGGACCCGCGTGAGCTGTCGCCCTCCGAGCTGCTGCGGTACATCCAGGTCGCTGCGGAGATCGAGCGGCGTGCGGTCGGTGAAGCGCCGGTGGCCGGGTCGGTTGAGGACCGGGACCAGGGCGCGGACGTGGCCTCGTTGTCGGACGAGGAGCGGCGGGCCCGGATGGACCAGCTGCGCCGGGAGCTGGAGCGCCGGTTGTCGGAGGGTGCGCAGTGAGCCGGGGTCGGGCCAAGCGTCGGATGGTCGAGGGGTTCGCGGACCCGTCGGTGATGAGCGAGGAGCAGCTGAAGGCGGAGGTCGCTGCCCTGGTGCGGGCCGATGAGCTGTCGGCGCGGCGGTGGGCGTGCGAGGTCCCGGACTGTGACGGACTGCCCCATGTGGGGTGGCGGCATCATCATGCCCGTGCGGCGCAGCGGCGGCCCTTGTGGCTGTGGACGGTGTGGATGCTGCTCACCGGCCGTGGGTGGGGGAAGTCGCGTACGGCGGCGGAGGCGGTGTGGGAGTGGGCGAAGACGCCGGGGTCGCAGATCGCGGTGGTGGCGAGGAACGCCACGCTGGTGCGGGACATCTGCTTCGACTCCCCGAAGTCCGGGTTGCTGTCGGTGATCCCGTCGGACGAGATCGTGAAGTACAAGTCGTCGTTGGGCGAGACGACGCTGTTGCTGAAGAACGGGACGTTGATCCGTGGGTTCGGAGCGGAGACGCCGGACAACTTGCGTGGCTGGGCGTTCGACAAGGCGTGGCTGGATGAGTACGCGGCCTGGTCGCGGCACACCGCGCAAGAGGTCTACGACATGGTCTGGTTCTGCCTGCGTGAGGCGGAGTTGCCGCAGGTCGTGATCTCTACGACGCCGAAGCCGCTGCCGCACGTGAAGCGGCTGGTGGAGCGTGGCCGTACGCAGGAGAAGCGGCACCGGGAGGGCGGGGAGCCGCCGCGTGTGGTGCTGACGCGCGGGCACATGCGGGAGAACGACGCGAACCTGTCGGCGGCGGCGCGGGCGGAGCTGGAGGAGGACTACGCCGGCACCCGGCTGGGGCGGCAGGAGTTGTCGGGCGAGCTACTCGAGGACGTGGAGGGCGCGCTGTGGAAGGGCTGGATGCTGGAGGTCGAGGGCTTCCGGCCTCGTCCCGAGCACCTGCCCGACCTTCAGCGGGTCGTGGTGGCCGTCGACCCGGCGACCAAGAGCCACGAGAACGCGGACATGACGGCCTTCACCGTCGCCGGGCGCGGGTTCCCGGTGGAGAGCATGTTCGGGGACGACCGGCCGCGCGGGTATCTGCTGCACGCGGAGCAGGACCGGCACACGCCGACGCAGGCGATGAAGCGGGCCGCGACGCTGTACCACGAGCACCGTGCGGACTGCGTCGTCATCGAGGCGAACAACGGCGGCGACTACCTGCCTGCGCTGCTGGAGCAGGTGGACTCGACGGTGAACTGGAGAATCGTTCATGCGACGCGGGGGAAGCGGGCGCGGGCGGCTCCGGCTGCGCAGTTGTACGAGCAGGTCCGGGTGTCGCACGTGGGCCCGGCTCGGGTGTTCGCGGAGCTGGAGGAGCAGATGACGACGTTCGTGGGCCAGGGCGAGACGGAGGACTCCCCGGACCTCTTGGACTCGGCTGTATGGGCGTTGTGGGACCTGTTCCTTGACCCGATGATGCCGCCCCCGCGTGGTGGGGACGATCAGCGTCTGAGTGGGCGCAGGTAGCCGTGTGCGGGTCGTTCAGTTTCGGGGCCGTCCGAAGATCGCGTGGAGGACCTGTAAGGAACGCTGCCGAATGTCGGGGCTGGGGTGGGCGACGGCGAGGGTGATGACAACGGAGAGGGTGAAGCCGATGACGGCGAGGGCCGGTGTGATGTCCATGCGAGGAAGGTAGGCACTGAGGGCGTGGCGCGGGAAGCGGGTCGGGTGTGGCGATCGGCGCGCCACACCCGCGCAACGCCTGTGCAATGGGTGGCTGTTGGCCGGGGCCGTACGGGCTTACTACCCCGTTCGGCGCGCTCGCGTCGGCGGGCGGGTTACTGATGGGCGGTACGGCCCCGGGCGGGCAGGATGTCACAGTGATGGAACTCGGCACGGTTGCCCCGGAGGGCATCGCGCAGGTGAGTGGGATGGGCCGGGGCGCTTAGGCTGTGGCGACGGCGCGGGGCCGACTGCCTGGAGGGGCACTGTGGGCCTGCGCCAACTCGTGATCGATGCCTGGTCGTGGCTGAACTACAAGCCCGTGATGGCGGACGCTGGCCGTCCGGGCAGCCGCGCGTTCCCGGAACTCGCCAAGACGTGGATGCCGCCGCACGAGCTGCGGCGGCTGGCCGCGTACAAGGTGTTGGCGTCCTACGACAACAACCAGGCCGGGCAGCTCGCGGCGTTCGGCGGTGACGAGGGCGCGCTGGAGCGCCGGGAGCTCGGTGACGCGGCGAACCTGGTGGATACCGCGCTCGGCTATCTGCTGGGCTCGGAGCAGAAGGTCGCGGTCGAGGGGGCCGAGCACGCGGACGAGGCGACGCCGACGCCCGGTGCGGCGGAAGCCGCCGCGGTGCAGGAGCGGTTGCGGACGTGGGCGGACAAGGAGCTGCTGACGTTCCGGGTCCAGCAGGCGGAGCGGGCGGCGGTGCTGCTCGGGGACAGCGTGATGGTTCTTGCGTGGAACCCGGTCAAGCAGCGGCCGACGGTACGGGTCTACGATCCGGGGTTCTTCTTCCCGCAGTGGGAGGACGAGGACGACGACTTCCCGACCAAGGTGCACTTGGCGTGGGAGCTTCCGGCGGACGACGACGCCGGGTTGAAGGCGCGGGTGCGCCGGGTGACGTACGAGCTGGGCCCGATCTCCGAGGGCGCCGAGGAAGAGGGCGGCGACGGCTCGGCGGGGGCGCGGACGTATCCGTGGGAGCCGGGCCGGGCGTCCAACGTGACGTGCTACCTCACGGACGCCGAGTGGCTGCTGGAGGACCTGAAGAACGGCGAGGCGCTGGACCGGCTGCCGGAGCACAAAGCCGTGTACCGCGTACGGTCGGACGGCACGGAGCTGAACCGGCTGGACCTGATGATCGACTTTGTGCCGGTGGTGCACATCGCGAACACGATCCCGGACGGCGGAGAGCACTGGGGCCGTTCGGTGCTCGCGCGGGTTCTGCAGGCGCTCGACGAACTCGCGGCCACCGACTCCGACAGCTCGGCGGCGTCCGCGACGACGGGCACGCCGATCATCGGGCTTGCGGGGGCGCGGCTGCCGGTGGACCGGGCGACGGGCAAGCCGCAGGAGCTCCAGGTGAAGGCCGGGGCGGTGTGGCAGCTCGGGGAGACGGGGCGGATGGACGCGCTGGACACGTCGCCGCAGTTGGCCGAGCTGCGCGCCCGGGTCGATCACCTGCTGGAGCGGATCGCGGCGAACAGCCGGGTGACGGCCGCTGGGCTGGGGACGCTGGACGCCACGGAGGTGCCGTCCGGGTACGCGCTGAAACTGGCGCTGGGGCCGCTGGATGCGCTGATCGGCATGATGCGGCTCGCCAGGGAGCACAAGTACCGGCTGCTGTTCAAGATGGTGCAGCGGCTGTACCAGGCCGGCCGGGCTGAGGGCTGGACGGCTGGGGAGACGCTGCCCGCGCGGCTGTCATGGGCGCCGCACACGCCGACGGACCGGGGCGCGGTACTGGAGGAGGTCGTGTCGGCGTACGGGGCCGGGGTCCTGAGCTTGGAGACGGCCGTCGCGATGCTGGTGGAGGCCGGGTATCCGATCAAGGACGCGTCGCAGGAGGTGGAGCGGATTAGGGCGAAGGCGGAGCAGGAGGCCGCCGCGCGGATGGCGGAAGCCGCTGCCCGTCGCGGGCCCGAGGAGGAGGACGAGGACCAGGAGGAGGACGAGGGGCCGGGTGCGGCCGGTGCGAAGAAGCCGGTGGGGAAGGAGAGGGAGCGGGAGCCGGTGGCGGCGGGCCGGTGACGGGGCCCTCCGGGGGTGCGTGATGGGAGTCAGTGCCAGATCCCGCGGGTGCGCATCAGCTCGATCTGGGGTTCGGTGACGTGCTCGCGGTATTCGGCGTGGCTGTAGGGCGGGCGGTCGGCGTAGAGGTTGGCCGGGTAGATGGGCTGCTTGTAGAGGGTGGCGTACAGCTCGGTGCGCAGGTCCTTGGTCCAGTTCGTCCAGGCGGCGGTGGTGCGCTGTCTGCGGAGGGCGGGCAGATCGATGGTGGCCGTGACGAACGAGGCGATCCCGCCGTGGTCGAGGTGGCCGATGGTGCGGCCGGTGTGGTCGGTGATGGTGGAGTGGCCGCCGAAGAAGTCGGTGCGTAGGCCGTCGGCGCCGGTGTAGGAGGCGGGGTTGGGGGCGAGGACGTACATGGTGTTGTCGAGGGCGCGGGCCCGGTTTTGGATGTCGAAGGCGTCGGAGGCGACGCCGGGCAGCGGGTAGCTGGTGCGGTAGGCGATCTCGCATCCGCCGAGGGCGAGACCGCGGGCGTTCTCCGGGTACGACGCTTCGTTGGCCATCATGACGCCGAGGCGGCCGATGGGGGTGTCGGCGACGGGCCAGAACGCGTCGGGGCCGTGGCCGTAGAGGCGGGTCCACTGGTCGAGGACGTCGTGCGGGCTCAGGCTGTGTTCCATCGGGGGGAGCGGGGCGAGCTTGTAGTGGCGCAGGATGATCTGACCGGCCGGGTTGATGACGAATCCGACGTTGAAGTACCGGTCGGGGAAGGCCCGGTGCAGGACCTTGGCCTGAGCCATGATGAAGACGTTGAACTCGCGGGCCCAGCGGGCGAGTTCTTCGCTCTCCGCGCCGGGCAGGCTGATCGCGCAGGTACGGGCGTAGGTGGCGTGGTCGAGGTCGTGGATCTCGTCGGTGAAGCCCTGGAGCGCGCCTTCGGGCAGGACGACCAGGCGCACGGGGCGATCGAGTCCGCCCATGGAGACGGCGGTGCGGGTCAGCGCGTGCAGGTGGTCGAGGTTGACGGCGATGTCGTCGCGGTCCTGGATCTCGGTGATCTCCGGGATCAGGCCGACGGCGGTGTACGGGTTGATGGTCATGGGGTGTGGCCTCCTTGTTCGAGGCCAGCTTGTGGGGGCGGTCGGACAGGACCTGTGTTCGTGTCGGCGCAGGTGGCTACACTGATCGGCAGCGCGGGGGCGCGCACTGGAGGAATGCATGGTCCGGCCCCTGCCGCCTCGCCGTCCTGTCGGCTACCGCCATGACGGACGGCCCATCTACCCGATTGTCGGGGCCTCGTCGGAGGACGAGACGAACGACCAGCTCGATGACGCCGCCGAGATCGGTGATCAGGAGCAGCAGGTCACATTCACCCAGGACCGGTTGGGCAAGATGCTCACCCGCGAGAAGGCCCAGGGCGAACGGGCCGCGATCAAACGCCTGTTGTCGACGCTGGGGTTCGACAATCCGAAGGCGTTGACGGAGTTCGTCTCCTCGCAGCGGGAGGCCGAACAGGCCGCGCTGTCGGAGGTTGAGCGCCGCGAGCAGGTAGCCCAGGAGCGGGAGTTGCAGGCGGCGCGCCGGGAGGAGCTGGCTGCCGAACGTGAGCGGGCTGCGCTGCGGCGGGCCGCGCTGGTGGCGCTCGGTGCCGAGGGCGATGACCTGGTGGACGCGGAACGTCTGCTGGCCGTTGATGACGAGGACGCGGACGAGGCGCAGGTGCAGGCGGCTGCGGAGCAGCTGCGTACCCGGCGTCCGGAGCTGTTCGGTGAGGTGCGCACCCAGGTGCCGGCCGCCCCGGCGGGTGCACCGGCCGGGCGCGGTCCGACCCGTACGGCCCCGGTGGCCAAGCCGGGTGCGGCCGGGCTGGAGATGGCCAAGCGCCGGGGTCTGCTGCCGGAGTTCAGCGACTCCACTGCCCGGTAGTTCCGGGCCCAGATCTTGGGGGACCACGCCCCCTTCGACTTCGTGGACGGCATCGCCTCCGTGGGCGGTGTGCGGACTAGACCGCAACGTCCATGGAGACACGCACATGTCCATTCAGCCCGTTTCGAAGTCCGAGTACACGACCGCCAACCGCGAATGGCTGGCGTCCCTGCACGGCACCGACTCCGTCGACACGATCACCCTTGACCTGAACCTGTTCTGCGAGGGCACGCACTACGTGTGCGGCGACGGCTGCGAGCCGTACGGCCGGGTGCACTCCGGTGTGCCGGTCGGCCGGGTCGCGGAGTCTGGCCTGTACGGACCGTACGACCCGGAGGCCCACTGCGGCCGTCAGGTTTTGCGCGGGTTCGTGATCGCGGAGGCCCCGTTCGCTCCGGGGCAGACGCGGGTTCCGGCCGCGCTGCTGTGGCACGGCGCGGTGAAGGCGTCGAAGGTGCCTGGCGGCATCGACGTGTCCGAGCTCGTGTGGCACCCGCGTGCCGCGCAGATCCGCTTCGTCTGAGCGGGGCTGAGCTGTGACGATTCAGGACCTGCTGAAGGACGTCTCGGTCATGGACCTGACGACGTTCGCCAGGGCGATCCCGACCCCGAAGGACTTCCTCCTCACCCAGACGATCTTCCCGACCGTCGAGATGCGGGAGGTGAAGTGGCGTACGAAGGACTCCGGCCGCTACGTCAACGTCGCCAAGTACCGGGCGTTCAACGCGAGCGTGCCGTTCGCGACCCGTGAGGCGTGGCAGACCTCCCGCGAGGGCGCACTGCCTCCGCTGGGGCAGAAGCTCATCGTCTCCGAGCAGGAACAGATCCTGCTGGAGGCGTCGCACGGCTCCGATCAGGACCGGCTGATCGAGCTGCTGTACGACGACGTGGAGCGTCACGTCGAGGCCATCCGGTCCCGGCTGGAGATGGCGGCCGGTGACGTGCTCAGCGACGGCAAGTTCACGCTGGAGCAGGAGAACGGACTGACCCTGGAGGTGGATTGGAACGTCCCCGTAGAGAACCGGCCGGTCGCCCCTCGGCCGTGGTCGGACCCGGCGTCCGACCCGATCGCGGACGAACAGCGGTGGATCCAGCAACTGGACGACATCGGCGCCCCGGAACCGGAGCTGGTCATCACCAGCCGCAAGGCGTTCTCGTACCTGGCGGCGAACAACGCCTACAGGGCGGCGTACTACGGGTCGGTGTCGCCGTCGACCACGCCGACGGCGACGCTCACCCCGCAGCAGATCAACGTGGTGCGCGGCAACTACTCGCTGCCGCCGATCACGTTCTACAAGGCCCAGGTGCGGGTGGACGGCAAGCCCCGCAAGGTGCTGCCGGAAGACCTGTGGATTCTGGTGCCGCCGGAGCGCGAGAAGTGGGCGCAGACCATGTACGGGGTCACGGCGGAGGCCCTGGTCCTGTCGCGCGGAACGAACCCGGATATCATCCGCGAGGACGCCCCCGGCCTGATCATCACCCGTGGTGTTCAGGATGACCCGGTGCAGATCTACACCAAGGGCGCTGCGGTGGGGATGCCGGTCATGCACACCCCGGACGCGCACATCGTGGCGAAGGTCCTGTGATGGAGGGCCGCGGGCGGCTGAAGGCCGCTGTGTACGTACGGGATCCGTCCACTCGGGAGGAGCTGATCCTTCTGCCGGGTGAGTGCCCGGAGCCGGAGGTGGCCGTGCTGATCACCAATCCGGACGCCTGGGCGGAGCCGCCGGAGGACTGCGACGAGGCTGATGTGCCTGTGTCGGTGGAGAAGGGGGAGCCGTCCGGGGGCAAGGACGACGGCCAGGAGGAGACGGCCGGCACGGGCGGGGCGAAGAAGTCCCCGCCGAGGCGGGGCGGGGGCCGTTCGGCTTCCGCGTCGTCGTGACCAACTGGAGGCGGCCCGCTGCCCGGATCAGTCCGGCGGCGGGCCATCCCGCGTGGAGCAGGGAGTAGCGGGTGGACGAGTTTCAGAGGTCCTGGTTGCTGGCCCAGCTCGGTCCGGACGCGGATCCGGCGGACCTGGAGCGCCGCTACTTCCGGCTGCGGTCGGTGCGCGGGGTCGCGCTGGAGGTGCTGGGCGAGCGGCGCGCGAAGCTCCTCGCTGACCCGCTGAAGGTCACCGTTGACGGCGTGGTGACCATGGACTTGCAGGAGAACCTGCGCGGCATCGAGCGGCAGATCGCACAGGTCCGTCAGGGTCCGGCCCCCGACGAGCCCGGAGACGAGGACGAGGAGGGGGACACGGCGATGGAGGTGACGTGGCTGGTGCCCGCGCGCCGCTACCGGTAGTGCAGTGTGCAGGGCTGCCCGGCAGAGAGGCGCCGGGCCGGATCTTCGGGGAGTCGAATCCGCGAGGCGGGCTGACGCCTGTCGGACCGATGAGCGAAGGTAGGGGACTGAGGCGTGGTTCTCCCCAAAACCCCTGGGGAGGACCACGCCGACGTTCGTGCGGGTGTAGCTGGTCAGTTGGCCTCGCCTGAGCAGGCGAGACCCACGAACGACGCCCAGGT
Organism: Streptomyces sp. SAS_281; assembly: GCF_052542855.1. Lineage (NCBI taxonomy): Bacteria > Bacillati > Actinomycetota > Actinomycetes > Kitasatosporales > Streptomycetaceae > Streptomyces > Streptomyces sp. SAS_281. The sequence goes on along the minus strand of NZ_JBMNDO010000160.1, from coordinate 5,286 downwards.
CTTGGGGGACAGGGCGAGAACCGGCCCCTTCTTGTTCTTGGAGTCTCGAACGTAGACCTTGCTGCTCTGGTCGGAGACCTCGATGCAGTTATTGCCGGTGCCGTCGCTGTACGACGACTTGAACCATGTGCTCTCAGGGATCGGCCCGCAGGCCGGGGTTTCGGTGTTGATGGCCTTTCATCCTTTTGCTAGTTCTTTCAGGAAATCGATGGTTTCTTCCACTCCTAGGGCTACGCCCACCATCGCGTCGAACCGTCTGGCGAAGCGGTCCACTTCGCGGGGCTTGTCCGACGTGGAGACAGCGCCCCATGCATTATCGGTCTGCACGCGAGGGGGCAGACCGCCGAGGTTCAGGATGGTGAAGTCGTTGGTCGACCTGTAGCCGCGCCGGAAGGGCATGATCTGCAACGAGATGTGGTCCTCCCCTGCCAGGCTGATGATCTCCTGGTACTGATCTCGCATCACCTCCTCGTCGCCGTACGGGACTCGCAGGGCGGTTTCGCCGAGGATGATCCGGAGACGCGCAGGGTCACGATTCTCGGGGCGGAGCACTCGCTCCTTCCTCTGCATCCGGAGTTCGAGGTTGCGTCTCACCGACTCGGCGGTGGTGTCCTCGACGGGGCGATGCGCCTCCAGCAGCGCCTTGGCGTACCCGTTCGTCTGAAGTAGGCCGTACACCAATGTCGGATGGTAGGCCGTGATCGTTATGGCCTCCCCTTCGAGACCAACGTAGTGGGGCATGCCCGTGGGCATGAAGCTCCGGTACTGGGTCAACCAGTCTTCTCCGGGAGCGTCGCGGTTCAGCTCGACGAGCTGGTCGATCAACTCTTGGTCGGTCACGTTGTACCGCTTCAGAAGAGCCCGCTGATTGCCGACGTTGCGCCGGAAGTTGATCTCTCCGCCCTCGATGCGCGACAGCGTCGCCTCGGAGAGACCATTGAGGCCCCGGACGGCCTCCCTGCGGGTCATGCCCTTCTTCCTGTCCGCCTCGACTGGCGGGCAGTTCTCCCGTAGATGCCGCATCTGCATACCGAGTTCCAGCCGCCGGCCGGTGGGCCCGAGCTTTGCCGCCACCTGTGCACCCTCCTCATGTCGTCGTGCATGTGGGTCGCCGTCGTGTGCAGAGTCTGACACTCGCTGAGCGTGCTGTGCAGTCCCCTGTGCACGTTGCTGCATAGTCCAATTTACGGTCTCGCTGAATTTTCATTGCGGACCTTGTTGCGAACCAACCTGGCTACCCGCCACGGTAGTTCATACGGAACCAGCGGGAGCCGGTTCGCAGGTCACGAGGCGTAAACCTCTGGCCTGGAGGCCGCGCTCTCCCCACCGCATTCCCGACGAAGCCGAGGCCAACATGAGCCAGAGCACCACCACTCGCAGAAGCCCGGATCTGACGGACGGGCAGAGTATGCCCATCAGGCCGAGGTCCGCGGATATACCGGTGGAGTCTCACGCCTTCGAGGTCGCGTTCCTTCCCGATCCGATCCGGGTGCCCGAGATGCGGCAGACGACCACAGCCTTCTTGCGGAGGTGGCGGATCTCGGGCTCCGTCGTTGACGATGTGGTTCTGGTCGTCTCCGAGTTGGTCACTAACGCAATCTGCCACGGCGACGGTGCGGTGCGTCTCAGCGTTTCAGCAGCGGACGGTGAGCTGCGCGTTTCGGTGATCGACCAGAGTCCGGATCGGGCTACGGTCAGGCACGCCGACGCCGACGACGTTTCCGGGCGTGGGCTGTTCCTCGTTGCTGCCTTCGCGCACAGATGGGGAAGTGGCGGCGAAGAGACGTGGTGCACGTTCCGCTATCCGCTGGGGGATGACGGGGCGGTCGCGGCATGACCTACGCATCCACCAGGCTGCCGATGGCGCAGTTCGCTCCGGGAGCCCGGAGCATCATCAGGGTGCTGCAAGACGCCTTGCTTCGGGACGACGACCTGATGGCCGATCTGGACGCCGTTCTCGGCGCTACAGCGGGGCCAACTGGCGTGGCCGGTGCGAAGCGCCAGCCGAAACGGCGACGCGAGCAGGGCCGACTTGGCAACCCTCTGCGAGAGATGGCCGAGTTAGGCCGCTCCGTCACCCGCCTGGATCGAATCCTCAGCCGTCTCGTGGACATCGCCCGAGAACGCGAGTGGCAGCCCCCGTACCCGAACGTCGCGGAAGCTATCGCGTACGCGGAGAGCGTACGGGCCGTGCATGAAAGCCCAGTTGGTGAGTTCCCGGCCGACCGCGCCCAGTTGCGGCGGCTGGCGATGGCGGCCTCCGACCTTGTCGACCTGCTGGCCGACGACGACGTGGAGGTCAGTGATGACGCTGCCGCGTAGCTTCTGGTGCCATGCGGAATGTGTCGGCCCCGCGGTCGACAACCCGGCTCCGCGAAGCGCACTGACGCCCTATCCCGGCCGTGCGATCACCTGGCTGCGTGAAGCAGCGCGGGACATCGCGCCCGGCCTGGACCGCGAGTCCTTCGCGCTCGTCTGGGCCTGGCTCGGTGACCACCAAGGTGTCGGAGTAGCCGTGCACGAGCTGCGCTGTGGGCGCCCATACGACTTCAGTCTCCAGACAGAGAACTGCCGTTGGGCGTGGACCGTTCACCTCGTCACCGTGCTGCCTGTCGTTGACTCGTGTGTCGTAGTCACCTGCCCGCCACGGGAGTTAGCTCCGAGTAGCGCGATCAGGCCGCCGCCGTGAAGGCGCACTCCACGCTCATCCACTGTCCACGTGACCGCTCTTCAGCTCGGAGCCCAACGATGACCACGGAACCACAGCGGCCGGACATCGCCCGCGACCTTCTTGACCGCGAGAGCACGGCGAGGGAGTACCGCAGCAAGCTCGCCCGCGCCGAACTCAGCGAGGCCGAGGCCGCGATGGGACGGCACATCGACCACGCCAACGCCCAGATCCTGCGACGGGTCATGGCCGACCACGGATGGCCGGGCAAGAGCCTTGTCGGTGAAGAGGCCGCCGAAGCCGCCTGGCAGATCGTTCTGCACGCCGACCACCTCCCGGACTTCCAGCGCCTGGCCTTGCGGACGATGGCCACCGCCGTCGAGCGCGGCGAGGCGGCCATCCAGCAGTGGGCACATCTGCACGACCGTGCCAACATCAACTCCGGACACCGGCAGATCTACGGCACCCAGTACCGCTACGGCCCCGCCGGCATCGAGTCCCTGCCGATCCACGAACCCGAACATCTTGATGCCCGACGAGCCTCCGTCGGACTGCCCCCGTTCTCGGCCGCTCTGGCAGACGTACAGCGCCGACACGGCAACCGCGAGCCGGAGTCCGGCCAGGCGCAGGACGAGGATGCGATGCCCGAACTGGCAGCTGTGGCATGAACGCCCGGGACGGCACTCCGAACACCGAAGCGCCGGACAGTCGACGCACGGCGGCGCGGGCCTTGGTCGCTGAGGTCCAGGCGTGGGGGAAGAACGGCAGCGAGCTGCCCGAGACGGAGGAAGTAGCCACCGCGACGGACCGGCTCAACTCCTACGGGGCGGATCTGCGAGATGCGGTGAACGCCCAGTGTGTCGACCTGTCGACCGAGTCGGAACCGTACCGCAGCGCACAGGCCATCCTCGGAGAAGCCAGCCGTCGCCTCGGCCAACCGGCCCTCGGAGCCGGGGCTGAAGCCGTCGTTCGTCGCGCTCAGAACCTGGCCCGCCTCGTCGACGGGTTGCTCCGCGCCCTCGAAGCCGAGGCTGACACGGCGGGCCGACACCACAACACCTTGATCTCCGGCGGACCGTGTCCATCCTCGCCCCGAACCTCACCCTGAAGGATCACCCAGAATGTGTTCCCACCCGACGCCGTGCCCGCCCGCTTCCGCCACGGACCGCGAGGCCGCGCAGACCCTTGTGACCCACTGTGATCAGGGCTGGAGCCTGTTGTGTAACGGCGTCCTGCTCTTCGACGACACCGGTGAGCTGCTGCCGAACGGCCAGATCATCGCCCCTCACCGGCCGGGCCCGTCCGCCCACGCGATCGCCGCCTGAACTCACGCCAGTCTTCCACCTTCTCAGCGGGCGAGTAGGGCATTCCGCTCCTTGCGAGGGCGGATTCGAAGGTCCCATCCGAACGAAAGGGCTGTTGACGAATGAAGATCACGACCGCCGTCCTCCTGGCTGGCGCGGCCACCGCCGGACTCGGCATTGCCCACCTCTGGCAGGCGGAGCGACACCAGCGACAGCGGAACGCGCTCTCGGCTGCCTCGATCCACCAGGAGTGGCTGCGCCATGTGGACGGCAGCCCCGACCTGCAACAGATGTGGGCGCCTGAGGACGGATCGCTCACCGCCGAGGAGTACAACAGGCGGACCCACGCCAACCAGCTCTTCTCCGCCCTCGCCGTTCGATACAGGGTCGGGATTCTCGACGCCGACAAGCTGCGCGTCCAGGCCCGCTGGATGATGGCCCGCGCTGTCGGCCGGGACTACTGGTCGTCCTTCGCGGGCTTCCGCGAGTCGGAGGCCGGCGACAAGTTCGACCGCAGCTTCAACCGGATCATGACTGACGAGTGGCTCGCCCGCCCGGAAGTGGACGCCGTCGCCTGACTCCCTGCCCACGCTGCCGCATCGAGCGGCCTGACGTGGGTCCAGGGGCACCATCCCGCTCACGGACGTCACAACCCTACGAGCGGGCAACCGCCCTGGCCGGAGGCCCACGCTGACCACGATCGGTCAGTCGGGCTATCGCACCCGGCCAGGGCGCGCACTCCACCGATCCATGCCGCCGGGTGCAACCGGTGGCAGGACCCACTCCCAGCTCTTCGGAGCGAAGAAGGAGCACCATGCATTCTGCACTGCTCACCACCGACAACCCGGATGCGCAGACGCGCTTCCGCGTCATGACCGGCGAGGACGACGACAGCGCCCGCCGCGGGGACAAGCAGCCGGTCGGCCGCTCGGAGGTCTCCCTCTACTGCATGGACTCGACCACCATCGAGCGCACCGTCGAGGCCCTGCGCCTGTCCGACGAGGAGCTGAAGAAGCGCCCCGAGGCGGAGAAGAAGTACGACTGGCAGTCCGTGTACGTCCAGCCCGAGGCCGCCAACGCCGACGGCGGCGGACACATCCTGTTCGGCGTTGCCTGGTACGACGAGGCGTTCTTCACCGAGAAGGCGCAGGCGTACGGCAACAAGATGCACCAGCACATGTTCGAGAACCTGGGCGTCAAGGCGAGCGACGTCACGGTCACCCACTGGCGGGCGCTCCAGGCCGCCTGATCGACGCCCACCGCAACGGCTGAGGCCAGCCGGGGGCCCGACTCCGATCGGAGCCGGGCCCCCGG
>NZ_JBMNDO010000015.1:0-90587 GCF_052542855.1 Streptomyces sp. SAS_281 | reverse complement strand
CCTGTGGTTAGGGGTGAAAGGCCAATCAAACTCCGTGATAGCTGGTTCTCCCTCGCGCCCCTTCGCGTGCGTACGGGCTCCGCGTCAGGCGGCCTTGACCGACTCGATGAACGGCGCCCAGGCGGCGGCGTGGACGACGAGGGCGGGGCCGTCGGGTCGCTTGGAGTCACGGACGGGGACGAGGCCGGGGTGGCCGGCGGCCACTTCGAGGCAGTTCCCGCCGCTGGTGTTGCTGTAGCTGCTCTTACGCCACAGGGCGTACCCCTCGGCGACTTCGAGGCAGTTCCCGCCGCTGCTGTTGCTGTAGCTGCTCTTACGCCAGGTCGCGGCGGTCAAGTCGTGCTGGTTGAGCACCATTTCGGTATTCCTCTGCCGCAGCCTCGATCATGGCCAGGGACGCCCCCAGCGGCGAGGCGGCGGCCCTCAGGAGATCGTACGATCTCCGGTACTGCTTCACGAGGCCCGGATCGTCGACGGTCTGGCCGTGGTGCTGGCCCTCCATGTAGACGAGCGGCGGAGCGTCCGCGAAGTCCAGCACCATGATGTTGCTTTGCATGAGCGTGTGCGCACCTGAATTCCACGGAATGATCTGTACAAAGATCCGGCCACGCTTGACGAGCGCGGCGATGTGGTCGAGTTGTTCGGCCATCTGTTCCGGCGGCAGGATGGCGTTCCACAGCAGGGCCTCGGGAAGGATCACCCAGTACTCGGGGGTGCGGTGGTTGTCCTCGAAGATCTGTGCCCGTGCCAGTCGCGCGTTGACCTTCTCGTCGGTCTCCTCCGGGAGCTCCTGCAACCGTTCGACGCCGATCACGGTGCGCGCGTACGCCTCCGTCTGAAGCAGGCCGGGAATGACGGTGGGCGACCACTCCTCGATCGTCAGGGCCTGCCTTTCCGCCTCCAGTACGCGCGCGAAGTACTCCGCGTGGCCCTTGCGTCTCGCCTCCTGGACGTCTTCACAACGCCGAACGAAAAAGTCCGTGCCCAGCTTGCGGTCCACATGCGCCGCGAGGTCGATCGGCATGCCGCGTGCGCCGTGTTCGATCGCGCTGAGCATGGCGATTCCGTAGAAGCTGCCCTCCGCCAGCTTCTCCAGGGTCAGGCCAGCTGCCTCCCGGTGGTACCGCAGCTCCTTCCCATAGAACTGCGGTACCCCCGCCGAACCGTCGATGTCCTTCGCCACCGCCGACCGCCTTTCACACCTCGCTCTGTGGAGCGGAATCGCCTTCCACGGTACGGCTCCATACGGCAGCGTGTGAGGTGTTCGTCACAGCAAGCAACCGAAAGGTGGACGGCCTTCATGGAGCACGCCCCGTACGACATCGGCCAGGAGATCGACGCACTGCGTGCGGCGCTCAAGGCCAACGGCATCACGCTGCCGTCATTGGGAGTTGACCCGCTGACGCTCGCGTGGACCGGCCGACAGCCGCTCGTCGCGCTCGGTAACTGCAACACGGAGACGGCGCGTCAGCTGGCCGAGGTGCTGCAAAGGGCGGCCGGGGGATGAACGGGCTGCCCCTGACATGGGAGTTCCTGGCGGTCCCGCAGGCGGTACCGGAGGTGCGGCAGATACTGCGGGAGCGGTTCGACGGCGAGGACGCGGGCGATCTCCTGCTGTGCGTCAGCGAGTTGCTGGCGAACGTGATCACCCATGTGGGGGAGCGCACGCCGGTGTCGCTACGACTGAGCGCGACGCCCTCGAGGCGCGTACGGGTAGCGGTGAGCGACCCCGCGGCGACGGTCTGGCCGGTCCTCCGCGAGACCGGCCCGGAGGGCACGTCGGGCCGGGGCCTCCAACTTTTGGACGCGCTTGCCCTGCGGTGGGGCGTGGAGCAGTCCCCGCACCGCAAGACGGTCTGGTGCGAACTACGGGCCCCGGGAAGCCGGGCGGGCCTTCGGCCCGAGGGGCGGCGGCACCGGCATGTGGACGCTCAGGACGCCTGTGAGGCACGGTCATGACCCTGCTGCGCACAGTTACGAGGGGACCGGTGAGGAGAGGCGATGAAACACTCCGAGTGGAGGACCCGCAGGACCAGGAAGCTCCTGGGGGAGACCGTCGAGGAGTCCTCCGCCTGCACCGAAGCCGGGTATGCCTTCGCCCTCGGCCAAGCCGTTTACGACCGGCGGGCGGCACTCGGCATGTCGCAGACGGAACTGGCTCGTCGTGCCGGAACGACCCACCCGGACAACCCCGCCTCCGGCCGCGTCCTGGCCAAAGCCGGGTCCACCCGCCTTGGCACGTCCGACCGGCAGACCGACGACGGATCCGTCCTCTACGAGCTGTACGCCTTGGAGTACGAGCACCTGGGACAGCCACGGGTGCGCCGCCCCGGACCAGGCCATCCGATCCGCTGCCCCTACGGTGGCTAGTAGCTGTCGTACGTCGGCCTGCCCTTCGGGCGGTAGACGGCCAGGACCGTGCCGCCCTTCGTCGCCGTGACGCTGACCGGCTCCAGGGCTGTCGGGATCGCGCCGTCCGCGAAGAGGCGTTTGCCGGTGCCGATGATGACCGGGTGGATGGTGAGGCGGTACTCGTCCACCAGGTCCTCGCGCATCAGGGTCTGGGCGAGGTCGCCGCTGCCGACGACGTTGATGTTGCGGCCCTCGGTCGCCTTGAGGCGGCGTACGGCTTCGGCGGTGTCGCCGGTCAGGAGGGTGGAGTTCCGCCAGTCCACGGAGGACAGGGTGCGGGACGCCACGTACTTGTGCATGGAGTTCATCCGCTCGGTGAACGGGTTGTCCGGGTCGGCGGTCGGCCAGTACGAGGCGAAGATGTCGTACGTCTTGCGGCCGAGCAGCATGGCGTCGGTGTCCTCGTACCAGCCGGCGATCGCCTCGCCGACCTCCTCGTCGGACGTGGGCTTCTGCCAGCCGCCCTGCGTGAAGCCGCTCTCCGGGTCCTCGTCGGGGCCGCCGGGGGCCTGCATCACGCCGTCGAGCGTCAGGAACGTGGAAACGATGATCTTGCGCATGGGGTGCGCTCCTTCCGTCCAGGGGTAGACGTCGGGGGCGCCGGAAACTCATCGGCGGGGGTGCCCGTCGTCGGAGTCACCGCACCGGGAAGCCGTACGCGTACCCCTGCTCCCGCAGCCACGGAAGGACCTGGCCGAGCGCGGCCAGGGTCTGGGAGCGGTCGCCGCCCGCGTCGTGGAACAGGACGGTCGGACCGTTGGCGATCTCGCTCTTGACGGTGGCCACGATGGCGTCCGTGCCGGGGTGTTCGAAGTCCTTGGTGTCGACGTTCCAGCCCAGCGGCCGCATCCCGTGCGAGGCGGCGAGCTTCCGGCTGTACGGGGTGAACGCGCCGCCCGGAGCGCGGTAGTACTGCGGGTGGACGCCGCCCGACGCCTTGGTGATCATCCGTTCGGCGTCGAGGATCTCCTTGGCCTGGTACGCCTCGGACTTCTTGTCCATGGTGACGTCGTGCGAGACGGTGTGATTGCACAGCCGGTGACCGGCCGCCACGACGGCCTTGACCAGGTCGGGGTACGCCTGGGCCTGCGTGCCGACCATGCAGAACACGGCCTTGACCCCGTTCTCCTTGAGGAGCTGGAGCACCTGGGGCGTCCAGGTGGGGTCCGGGCCGTCGTCGATGGTGATGTTGACGCCCTCGGGGCCCTTGTCCGAGGCGTGGGCGATGTCCTCCGCGACCTTCTCGGTCACGGGCCCGTCATGGTGCGCGGCGGAAGGCGACGCGACGGCCGCCGGCCGCGTCCCGTCGGTGGTGCCGGCCTGCGCGGTCCACACCGAGGTGGCCGCGGCCAGCGCCGTGACCCCGAGCGCCGCCGCGATGAGCCGGCTGTGCCACGTCCGCTCCCTGTGCTTCGCCATGTCCGCCCCGCCCCTTTGCCATGCTGCTGCCGTGTCTGCCCTGCTCCCATGAGGACAGGCGGGTGCGCTCGGAGGCTGCCTCTGTTACCGATCGCGGACACTTCTGCGGAAGGCCGGCGACAAAGGAGGGGAGCCTCCCCATCCGGCGCCCTTGATGGCAGAGTCCGTTCACATGAACGATGACGCAGCGAAAGACCGTCTCCACTCCGTCATGCGCAACGCGCGCGAAGCCGTGGTCTGGAAGCTCGACGGGCTCGGGGAGTACGACATCCGGCGGCCGTTGACCTGGACCGGGACCAATCTGCTGGGGCTCGTCAAGCACCTGTCGTTCTGGGAGGCCCGGTACTTCGGGGACGTCTTCGGGCGGCCGTTCCCCGAGCCTCTTCCCCGGTGGGACGACAACGAGCCGGGCAGCCGGGACATGTGGGCCACCGAGGGGGAGACCCGGGACGAGATCGTCGGCCTGTACCGACGGGTGTGGGCGCACACGGACGCGACGATCGCCGCGCTGCCGCTCGACGCGCCCGGCCGGGTGGAGTGGTGGCGCCGGCCCGAGGTGCGGCTGTTCGACGTCATGGTGCACATGCACGGCGAGACCGCCCGCCACGCGGGCCACGCCGACATCCTCCGCGAACAGCTCGACCACGCGACGGGCACGGTGGCCGCGTACGCCCAGCCGCAGGAGGACGCGGCGTACTGGGAGGCGCACCGCGCGAAGGTCGAACGCGCGGCGAAGGCCGCCGCGGGGGGCGCGTAGCGCCCGGTGCGGCGGTGCTCCGTGCGTGCCCCGGCGCCCCGCGCGGCGAAACCGCCCGGCGACAGCGGCCGCCGAACGCGCGGGGCGCCCCGTGCGCCGGCGGGGCGGCGACCGATGTGCGCCCCGCCCTCCCGCCGGTGGGGCGGCACTCCGTGCGCGCACCGGGCGACGGGGCCGGCCCGACGGCAGCCGCCGCCGAAGGCGCGCAACGCTCAACGGGCCCGCCTGCGCAGCGCCTTCACCTCGCGGTCCGCCTCCCACGCGTCCGCCACCGGGCCCAGGTGGCCGAGCTTGTCCGGGTTGATCACCGAGCGGACCGTCTGGACGCGGCCGTCCAGCACGTCGAGGGACAGGACGTGGAGCACGCCCCCGTCGCGCACCCGGAACAGCGCGCCCGGCCGGCCGTTGACCTCGCGGGGCTCGCAGGTGATGCCCGCCTCGGCCATGAGGGGGTAGACCGTGGCGAGCAGCCGGGCCGCGTTCTCCGCGCCCACGACGGTCCTGGCCAGCTGCGGGGCCTTGCCGCCGCCGTCGCCGACGAGCTGGACGTCGGCCGACAGCAGGCTCCGCAGCCCCTCCACGTCGCCCCGGGACAGCGCGTCGAAGAACCGGCCCGCGAGCTCGCGCTGTTCCGCGCGGTCCGCCTCGAACCGGGGCCGGCCCTCGTGCATGTGGCGGCGGGCCCGTGCGAGCAGCTGGCGGCAGGCCGTCTCGGAGCGGCCGACCGCCGCCGCGATGTCGTCGTAGCCGAAGGCGAAGACCTCCCGCAGCACGAACACCGACCGTTCCAGCGGACTCAGCCGTTCCAGGAGGAGCAGCGACGCCATCGACACCGAGTCCGCCAGCTCGGCGGCGCGCGCCGGGTCCGCGTACGGGTCGTCCAGCAGCGGCTCGGGCAGCCACGGGCCCACGTACTCCTCCCGGCGCACCCGGGCCGACCGCAGCACATCGATGGCGATCCGGGTCACCGTGGTGGACAGGAACGCCTTCACCGACTCCGGCCGGGTGGCCGAGGCGTCGTACCGGAGCCAGGTCTCCTGAACGGCGTCCTCCGCCTCGGCGACGCTGCCCAGGACGCGGTACGCGATCGAGAACAGCAGCCCCCGCAGCTCCTCGAACTCCTCGGCCTTGCCCATGCGCGGTCCCCTCCTGTGGTGTCTCTTCCGCTCAGTGGAACTGTCCGGGCCGGTAGTCGCCCGCCGGCTGCTGCGTGATGATGTTCAGCCGGTTCACCGCGTTCATGAACGAGACCAGCATGACGAGCGCGGTCAGCTGCTCCTCGTCGTAGAGCGCGGCGGCCCTCGCCCAGGTCTCGTCGTCCACCCCGGCCCCGGCGTCGGCCGTACGCGTGCCCTGCTCGGCAAGGGCGAGGGCCGCGCGCTCGGCCTCGGTGAACACGGTCGCCTCCCGCCAGGCCACGACGAGATTGAGCCGCACCGCGCTCTCCCCGGCGGCGACGGCGTCCTTGGTGTGCATGTCGATGCAGGCCGCGCAGCCGTTGATCTGGCTGACGCGAAGGGCGACGAGCTCCTGCGTGGTGGCGGGCAGCGGCAGGTCCTTCACCTCCCGGCCGCACGCCATGAAGTACTTGAGCGCCTTGCCGGCGACCGGGTTCGTGAAGTAGTCGAGCCGTGCGTTCATGGTGTGCTCCTCGGGTCCGAACGGGTGCGTTCATACCCGGGACGAGACAGCGGGCCCGGCTGTGACACGGAGGCACGCGGTGTGACGCGGGTCTCCCGGGCTACGCCTGCCGTACGCGTACGGCCTCGGCTGCCCAGTCGAGCGCGGGCGCCAGGCTCTCCGGGGCGGGCCAGCCGTTGATGACCGCGAGCAGCTGGACGTATCGGTCGCGACGCGGGTCGTTGAACCGCTGGAGCCGGGGGAGCAGCCCGTCGGTGCGGCCGTGTTCGGCCGTGATGGCCGCGACGACGGGGTCCGCGTCGGGCGAGGCGGGGTCGAGCCCGGCGGCCAGGGCGGGGGCGACGAGATCGCGGACGACGGCGGTGAAGTCGCGCCGGGGGACGCCGCCCCGGGGCTGCTCGGCCGCGATGTCCCGCAACGCCCGCCGCAGGCCGGCGCGGAAATCGGGGTCCTGGGCCAGTGCGGCCCACTCGGCCCAGGCGCGGGCCCGGCCGGGGTCGGACGCGTCGGGCGGTTCGGGCGTCATGTTGCGGGCCACGCCGTCGAGCCCGAGGCCGTCGAAGACCGCGTGGACGAAGTCGGCGACGAGGCGACGGCGTTCGTCGTCGGTGAGTTGGGCGAGCTGATGCATGAGATCGGTCTCCTCAGGCGTGAGCCGGCGTTCGGCCACGGCGGCCAGCAGCGCCTGCCGCAGGCGCAGGACGCGGATCTGCGCCTCCAGCGCCTCCACGTGCGCCGCCGCGACGTCGGGCAGCGGCAGCTCCCGGTCGGCCACCTTGCGGATCGTGTCCAGGCCGAGCCCGAGCTCCCGCAGCGTCCGTACCAGCGCGAGACGCGCGACGGCGTCGGGGCCGTAGCGGCGGTAACCGGCCGGAGTGCGGGCGGCCGGCGTCACGATCCCGCGATCGGAGTAGTACCGGATCGTCTTCACACTGAGCCCGGTCCGCCGGGCCAGTTCCCCGATCGAGTGGAGCGCGTCGCCGTCCATGGGGCCAGCTTGGGGTCTCCCGCCGGGGGAGACGCAAGTGCGGCGACGGATGGCAGGGTGAACGCGGCAGAGGCGGGGCAACTCGCCTCGCTGCCGGGAGCGTCGGCACGTCTCCGCAGCGGAGTGGAACGGCGCCCGGCTTTCGTACGTCTCGGTGAGCAGCGCCGTACAGCGCACGGCCGACCCAAGGAGCACCGCATGAACCGGCACCTCTCCGTTCCCGCCCTCGCCGCGGCCGCTCTCCTCGCCGCCGGATGCAGCGGGGGTGAGCACGCCCCGCCCAAGCGCGCCGGGGCCGCGGCCTCGCAGCCCTCTCCGCGCGCGGCCGGACTCGAACTCCCCGCCCGCGCGGCCGTGCTCGTCCCCGAGACGTCCGGTTCCGGCGATCTCGACCTCGCGCGCTTCACGCCCCGGCAGGGCGTCTACACCGTGTACGCCCGCTGCACGGGCAAGGGCCGGGTCACGGTGGTCGACACCGACCGGCCCGACGCCGACCCCAGTCGCATCGCCTGTGACCAGGTCGCCACCGTGGGCCGGGTCTACAGCGAGGCGGAGGCGCAGGCGCTCCGGATGCGGGTTCAGGGCGGGACGGCCACGTGGACGGTGGCGGTCGTGGCCGGTGCGCACGACGTGTGACGCCGTGGGACCCCGGCGGGGCGTACGCCAACTCGCCTGGCACCATGCGCCCATGACCACCCAGAACATACAGGACCGGGGCGAGGCGCTGGTCGCCGCCGCTCTGGCCAAGGACACCAAGGCCGCCCACCGGCACACGGACTTCTTCGTGTTCGGCAGACACATCGACGAGGGCATCCCCTACTGGGAGCGGGCCGTCGAGGCCGGGGACATCTGGTCGCACTACACCCTCGCCCGGTACCGGAAGGTCCGGGGCGACCGGCAGGCGGCGGACGCGCTCTACCGGGCCGTCGCGGAGTTCGACGCGGGGTGCGCGTACGGGCTCGGGGTGCTGCTGCGGGAGGACGGGAACACCGGGGAGGCCGCCGAATGGTTCCGGCAGGGATGGGAGGACGGGCGGCACCTCGACTGCAAGATCGAGCTGGGCAAGCTCATGGCAGCCGAGGGGCGGTGCGCGGAGGCGTCCGCGTTCCTGATGAGCGAGGTCGAGCTGGGTGACATCGCGGTCTACCGCTGGTCCCGGCTCTTCGACTCGTTCGAGGAGGTCTTCGACCGGGTAGCCGAGGCGCTGGAGACCGCCGAGGCCGACGGGGACGGCGCGGCCGCCCTGGCCGCGGTGCGGGAACTCTTCGAGCTGGACCAGCACTTCGCTGACTACCCGGGGCTCGCCCCCCGCGCCGACGAGCTGTACCGCCGGGGCTCCGCGCTCAGCGCCGAGGCGGGGATGTACTACGCGATGTTCCTCACCGAGACCGGCGAGGAGGGCTGGCCCGAGGCCGTCGAGCTGCTGCTCCAGGCGCGCGAGGCGGGCGTCGAGCAGGCCGCCGGGGTGCTCGGCAACCTGTGCGAGCAGCGCGGCCAGCTGGCGGAGGCCGAGCGTGTCCACCGGCTCGCCGTCGAGGCGGGCGACGAGGCGCCCAAGTGGAACCTCGGGATGCTGTGCATGCGGCTCGGCCGGTACGACGAGGCCGAGCGCTGGTTCCGGGAGTTCGGCGAGGACGACAAGGACGCCGTGCAGCAGCTGGCCCGGGTCGCCGCGCTCCGCGCGGGCGGCCCCCGTGCCGCCGACGAGCCCGACTACCGGCAGCTGCCCGCCCTGCGCGAGCGGGCCGAGGCCGGGGAGGTACGGGCGGGGTACGAGTACGCCGACATGCTCAACGACTGGGGCGGCAAGAACGCCCGCTACCTGATCCCCTGGCTGGAGCCCGCCGCCCGCGCCGGGGACCCGGACGCGGCGTACGACCTGGCGCAGCTGTGCGCGAAGCTGCGCCGTTTCACGGACCGCGACACGTGGCACCGGGTGGCCGCCGAGGGCGGCGACCACCACTCCTGCCACCACATGGGCTGGCTCTCCGACCACCACCGCGACTACCAGGAGTCCGAACGCTGGTACGTCCGCGCGGCCGGCCTCGGCTCCCGCCTCGACTCCATGATCGCGGGCAAGCTGATGGTCCAGCGCAAGGCCTACGCCGAGGCCGAGCCGTACCTCCGCCGGGCCTGGGAGGAGGGCGACGACCACGACAAGTTCCGCACGGAGACCGCTGGTTACTACGGAGTCGCCCTGCGCCACCTGGACCGCCTGGCCGAGGCCATGGACCTCCTGACGTTCGCCGCCGACCGCTGGCGGGAGGACGTGCTGCCGCTCTACGACCCGGACGACCTGGACGTCCGCGCCCGGATGATCCGGCCGGAGGAGGAGCTGGAGGCGCTGGACGAGCAGCTGGACGCGGAGCTGGACGCGGAGCTGGAGGAGGACGACGAGGAGTGACCCCGCCCCCTACCTCGGCGGCAGCGGCGGCCGCCTGAGGTCCGGGGCCGTGTCGTACGTCGGCGGGGTCGCCGGAGGATGCGCCGCCAGCAGGTCCAGGGCCGTGCGGACCGCGTCGTCCAGGACCGCGTAGCGGCCCTCCGCCCAGTCCAGCGGGGTGCGCAGCGCCTCCAGGTCCGGTTCGACGCCGCGGTTCTCGACGGACCAGCCGTACGTGTCGAACCAGGCGGCGTTCATCGGCACCGTGATCACCGTGCCGTCGCCCAGGCGGTGGCGGCCGGTCATGCCGACGACGCCGCCCCAGGTGCGCTGGCCGACGACCGGGCCCAGCTTCAGCAGGCGGAACGCGGCCGTGATCATGTCGCCGTCGGAGGAGGTCGCCTCGTCGGCGAGGGCGACCACGGGGCCCCGGGGGGCGTTGGAGGCGTACGAGACGGGCTGGGCGTTGCGGGTCAGGTCCCAGCCCAGGATCGTACGGGTGAGCTTCTCCACGACCAGCTCGCTGATGTGGCCGCCGGCGTTGCCGCGTACGTCCACGATCAGCGCGGGGCGGGACACCTCCATGCGCAGGTCGCGGTTGAACTGGGCCCAGCCGGATCCGCCCATGTCGGGGATGTGGAGGTAGCCGCACCGGCCCCCGCTCAGTTCCCGGACCACCTCGCGGCGCTTGGCGACCCAGTCCTGGTAGCGCAGGGGCCGTTCGTCGACGAGGGGCACGACCGCGATGCGGCGCGGGCGCCCTCCGCCCTCCGCCGGGCGGAAGGTCAGCTCGACCGTCGTGCCGCCCGCCGCCGCCAGCAGCGGGTGGGGCCCGGCGACCGGGTCCACCGGGCGGCCGTCCACATGGGTCAGCACCGCCCCCTCGCGGATGCCCGTACCGGCCAGCGGGGAACGCGCCTTGGAGTCCGAGGAGTCGCCGGGCAGGATGCGCAGCAGGGTCCAGGCGCCGTCCCGGCACGCGAAGTTGGCGCCGAGCAGGCCGATCGCGCGCTGGTAGTGCGGCGGGCCCTCGTTGCGGCGGGCGGGCGACACGTACGCGTGCGAGGTGCCCAGCTCGCCCAGCACCTCGCGCAGCAGGTCCGCGAACTCGTCCGGCGTGGCGACGCGTTCGACCAGGGGGCGGTACTGGTCCAGGACCGCCGTCCAGTCGATGCCGCACATGTCCGGCTCCCAGAAGTACGAGCGGGTGATGCGGCCCGCCTCGTCGTACGCCTGGCGCCACTCCGCCGCCGGGTCCACCTCGTGCAGGATGCGGCGCAGGTCCAGATAGACGGTCGAGTCGTTGTCGCCGGGCTCCGTGGCGGGGACCGCGCGCAGCTCGCCGTCGTCCATCACGACCAGCCGGGAGGCGTCGCCGCTGACCTCGAACCAGTCGAGATGCGGCACGAGTTCGGTCTTCTTCGCCTTGGCGATGCTGAAGTGCTCCAGGGTCGGCCGGCCCGACATGTCCGCCGGGTTGGCGAAGGTCTCGCCGAGCGCCCCCGAGATCGGCCAGCGCAGCCACACCAGCCCGCCGCCGCTGACCGGCGCCAGCGCGGAGTACTTCGAGGCGGAGACCGGGAACGGCGTGACCCGGCTCTCCAGGCCCTCGAACTCGACCGTGACCGTGGACCCCTCCGTCATCCCCGCCTCGGCCGAGTCGACCGGGTCCAGGCCGCCCGCCGCCGGCCGGCCGTCGGGGAGCAGGGCGAAGGGGGACGGGGTCGCCGAGGAGAGCGGGACCAGGTAGGGGCGGCAGCCGAGCGGGAAGGACAGGTCGCCGGTGTGGACGTCGTACACCGGGTCGAAGCCGCGCCAGGACAGGAACGCCAGATAGCGGCCGTCGCCCGTGAACACCGGGTTCTCGTCCTCGAAGCGGCCGTTGGTGACGTCCACGATCGCCGGTTCGCCCGGGCCGCCGATCCGGGCCAGCTTGATCTTGCGCAGCGAGCGGCCGATGCCCGGGTGCGACCAGGTCAGCCAGGCGCCGTCGGGGGAGAAGGCCAGGTCGCGGACGGGCCCGTTGACGGACCGGATCAGCTCGGCCGGCTCCCCCGTGGACGTCTCCTCGTCGGTGTCCAGGAGCAGCAGGCGGCCGTCGTGCGAGGCGATGGCGAGGCGTTCGCCGTCCGGATCGGAGACCATCTCCTGGACCCGGCCGATCCGGCCCCAGGCCAGGCGGCGCGTGGGGCGGTCGCCGCTGGCGCGCGGCAGCTGGGCGATCTCGACCGCGTCCTCGCCCTCCGCGTCGGTGACGTAGGCGACCTGGCCCCCGCTGCCCAGCATCTCCGGCAGCCGCACCCGTACGCCCGGGGTGTCGGAGATGGTGCGGGCGGGCCCGTCGCGGTGCGTGAGCCAGTACAGGCTGCCG
The DNA here is from genome assembly GCF_052542855.1 of Streptomyces sp. SAS_281. Lineage (NCBI taxonomy): Bacteria > Bacillati > Actinomycetota > Actinomycetes > Kitasatosporales > Streptomycetaceae > Streptomyces > Streptomyces sp. SAS_281. The sequence goes on along the minus strand of NZ_JBMNDO010000015.1, from coordinate 78,616 downwards.
CGTACCGACACGGCGCTCGCCCGGCCCGTCTCGTCCACCGACACCGCGTCCACATGGCTCGACGCCGGGACCTGGTACGTACGGCGTCCGGAGCGCGGGCCGCCGAGCCGGACCTCCAGCTTCCGGGGCACGGCGTCGGGCGTCTCCAGGTCGTCCACGAGCCACAGCTCGCCCGCGCACTGGTAGACCACGCGGCGCCCGTCGCTCGCCGCGTGCCGAGCGTAGAACGCGTCGTGGTCGGTGTGGCGGCGCAGGTCCGTGCCGTCCGGGCGGCAGGAGTAGAGGTTGCCGACGCCCTCGTGGTCGGAGAGGAATGCGATCCGGCCGCCCACGAACATCGGGGTGTCGAGGTGCCCGCCGATGTCCGGGAGCAGCCGCTCGCCGTGCAGCCACAGCCGGCCCATGGCCCCGCCCCGGTAGCGCTTCCAGGCCGCCGGTTCGTGCGGCGGGGTGCCGGTGAGCAGCAGGGTGCGGCGCTCGTCCTCGATGTCGGCGATCGCGATGTCGGTGACCGGGCCCCAGGGGAGCTTGCCGCCGGGGCTGCCGTCGGTGGGGACGCTGTAGGCCCAGGAGAAGTAGGAGAACGGCTGGTTGTGCGAGGAGACGGCGAGGATCTGCGCCGCGTCGCCGGGGTCGGGCGTCCAGCCGCAGACCCGGGTGTCGGTGGAGCCCCAGTAGGTGAGCCGGCGGGACGGTCCGCCGGCGACCGGGGCGAGGTGGATCTCGGGGTCGAGGCTGCGCCATGACGTGTACGCGATCCGGGTCCCGTCGGGCGAGAACCGGGGATGGCCGACTCTGGTCCGGTCGGCGGTGACCCGCCAGGCCCGGCCGGGGCGCTCCCCCTCGGCGGCGAGCGGGGCGACCCAGAGGTCGTCCTCGGCCGCGAAGCAGAGCAGATCCTCGTGGAGGTGCGGGAACCGGAGATACGAGACGTCGTCACTCACCCCCCAATGCTTTCCGCGCGAGGGGGGTGCGGCAACTCAGGAGGACCCGCGACTTGTGGCGCGAGCCACAAACGAAACCGTTTCGTTTCGCTCGGCGCGCGAGGTACCGTTCTGCTGTACGAAACGGTTTCGTTCGATGCCTCATCGGACAGGAGGTCGAACCATGGCACGCACACGGCTCACGCCCGAGCGTGAGAGCGAGCTGTACGCCGCCGTGCTCGACCTGCTCCGCGAAGTCGGCTACGACGCCCTCACGATGGACGCCGTCGCCGCCCGTACGCATTCCAGCAAGGCCACCCTCTACCGCCAGTGGGGGAGTAAGCCGGCGCTCGTCGTCACGGCCCTCCGGCACAACAAACCAGGCACCCTCGGCGAGGTCGACACCGGCTCACTGCGCGGTGACTTCCATGCCGTACTCAGCCGCAGTGACGACTGTCAGATGGAGAAGGACGCCGCGCTGATGCGGGGTCTGAGCCATGCCGTCCACGACAACCCCGACCTCCTGCAGGCCCTGCGCGAACTACTGATCGAACCGGAGATGACCGGTCTCGACACGCTGCTGCGCCGGGCCGTGGACCGGGGAGAGGTGAGCCCGGACAACCCGGCGCTCCGCTACGTACCGCACATGCTGGTGGGCGCCGTCGCCACCCGGCAGCTGGTCGAGGACCGCCCCGTCGACCAGGCATTCCTCCTCGATTACGTCGACTCCGTGATCCTCCCCGCTCTCGGCGTCTGACTCCGGGTCCCCGCGCTTTTCCGTACGGCCCCCTCCCCAAGCCCCACCTGACACGCCGCTCTCGTCGTCGGGCTGGTTCCTCACGCCCTTTTCCACTCAACGACCTGACCGGGAGTACGCCCTCGTGGCCACATTCCTCTACAAGCTCGGACGGCTCGCCTTCCGGCGCCGCCGCTATGTCGCCCTGATCTGGGTGGCACTGCTGGCGCTCGCCGGGTTCGGCGCGTCCTCCGCAGCCACCGCGACCTCCAGCTCCTTCTCCATCCCCGGTACGGAGGCCCAGAAGGCTTTCGACCTGCTGGAACAGCGCTTCCCGGCCGCCAGCGCCGACGGCGCCACCGCGCGCATCGTCTTCAAGGCACCCGAGCACGAGAAGATGACGGACGCGGCCAACAAGGCCGAGGTCAACAAGATCACCCGGGAGCTGAAGGAAGGCTCCGGCCAGATCGCCTCGGTCACCGACCCGTACACCGGCGACGCCGTCTCCAAGAACGGCTCCACCGCGTACATCTCGGTCTCGTACAAGGTCAACTCGATGGAGCTGACCGACGCAACCCGGGACGCGCTGGAGGACGCCGGCACCCACGCCCAGAAGAGCGGGATGACCGTGGAGATCGGCGGTGACGCGCTCCAGGTGATGCCGGAGACCGGCGCCACCGAGGTCATCGGCATCGCCCTGGCCGCCGTGGTGCTCGTCATCACCTTCGGCTCGCTCATCGCGGCCGGGCTGCCGCTGCTCACCGCCCTGATCGGGGTCGGCATCGGTGTCTCGACGATCACCGCCCTGGCCAACGTGCTCGACCTGGGTTCCACCACCTCCACGCTCGCGATGATGATCGGCCTCGCCGTCGGCATCGACTACGCGCTGTTCATCGTCTCCCGCTACCGCGCCGAGCTGGCCGAGGGCCGGGAACGCGAGGAGGCGGCGGGCCGGGCGGTCGGCACGGCCGGGTCCGCGGTCGTCTTCGCCGGGCTCACCGTGATCATCGCCCTCGTCGGCCTGGCCGTCGTCAACATCCCGATGCTCTCCAAGATGGGCTTCGCCGCGGCCGGCACGGTCGCCATCGCCGTGCTCATCGCCCTCACCCTCGTCCCGGCCATGCTGGGCTTCGTGGGCAAGCGCATCCTGGGGCGCAAGGCCCGCAAGGCCGCCGACGCGGAGAACAAGCCCGAGGCGAAGCCGAACATGGGCACCCGCTGGGCCCGGTTCGTGCTGCGCAAGCCGGTCTGGGTGCTGCTCGTCGGCGTCCTGGGCCTCGGCGCCATCGCCGTACCGGCCGCCTCGCTGGAGATGGGCCTGCCGGACGACGGCTCCCAGCCCACCAGCACCACTCAGCGCCGCGCCTACGACCTGCTCTCCGACGGCTTCGGCCCCGGCTTCAACGGGCCGCTGCTCGTCGTCGTGGACACCGAGCACAGCGCGGACGGCAAGGCCGCGGCCAAGCAGGTCGGCGACGAGATCGCCGGTATCAAGGGCGTCGTCGCCGTCACTCCGGCCTCGTTCAACAAGGCCGGCGACGCGGCGATGATCACCGTCGTCCCGAAGGACCGCCCCAGCTCCGTCGAGACGGAGAACGTGGTCCACGCGATCCGCGACGCGGGCAAGGACATCAAGTCCGACACCGGCGCCGAGGTGCTGGTCACCGGCTCCACCGCGATGAACATCGACTTCTCGCAGAAGATGAACGACGCGCTGCTGCCCTACCTGGCGCTCGTGGTCGGGCTCGCCTTCCTGCTGCTGATGGTGGTCTTCCGGTCGGTGCTGGTGCCGCTGAAGGCGGCGCTCGGCTTCCTGCTCTCGGTCGTCGCGGCCCTGGGCGCGGTCGTCGCGGTCTTCCAGTGGGGCTGGCTCGGCTCGCTCTTCGGGGTGGAGCAGACCGGTCCGATCATGTCGATGATGCCGATCTTCATGGTGGGCGTGGTCTTCGGCCTCGCGATGGACTACGAGGTCTTCCTCGTCACGCGGATGCGTGAGGCGTACGTCCACGGCGAGAAGCCCGGCCAGGCCATCGTCACCGGCTTCAAGCACGGGGCGCGGGTCGTCACGGCCGCCGCCGTGATCATGATCGCGGTGTTCTCCGGGTTCATCGGCTCCAGCGAGCAGATGATCAAGATGATCGGCTTCTCGCTGGCGATCGCCGTCTTCTTCGACGCGTTCGTCGTCCGCATGGCGATCGTGCCCGCCGTCCTGGCGCTGCTCGGCAAGCGCGCCTGGTGGCTGCCGCGCTGGCTGGACCGCGCGCTGCCCAACGTGGACGTCGAGGGCGAGGGCCTGCGCAAGGAGCTGGACGAGCCGTCGTCCGGCGACGCCGGCCCGGAGTCGGGCGGCGAGCGCGAGCTGATCCGCGTCTGACCCGCGCGGACTGGACTCCGGGGCCGCGTCCGAGCGATGCGCGGCCCCGGGAGCCCGGCGACCTGTGGGGACGGGGGGCCGGGGCGGCGAGAGCCCCCGTGCACGGGTGTGCACGGGGGCTCTCGGTGTGTCAGGAGGTGTGTCGGGAGGACGTCAGGCGCGGGCGGTCTCCGGCTTCGACGCCTCGCGGTGCGGCGCCTCGTGGTGCTGCGGCGCCTCCTGATGCGTACGGCGCAGGAAGCGGACCAGCGGGGCGCAGTCGAACTGGACGACGTCGACGCCGGCCGTGTCGTGCCGCTCCACGACCACCTGGACCCTGCCGCACGGCCATATCCGCCAGCCGTCCTGCTCGACCGGGTAGCGCAGCCCGCGCTCCAGGAGTTCGCGCTCGACGGACCACTCCGTGCCGCCCGGGTAGGCGATGCGGACCGCCGCGGGGGAGTCCGCGCTGTCGAACCGCAGCTCGACCGGGACGACGGGCAGGTCGCGGGCGTCGGTGACGAGCCGGGCACGGGCATGGTCATGGATCACGGAGGACATGGGCCGACTCTCCATCCTGCTTCTGCAACTTTGTTATCCAATGTCCCATATTTTACGTAAAGGGCACTTTGAAAGCCCTCTGCAATTGTGGGGGACGTGCTCTTGCGAACGTTTCGCAACAAGGTCCTATCATTGAGAGGTTCACGACCCCGCGCACCCGGCGCAGCAACGCGAGAACGCAGGAAGCGGAGCCCCCCCCATGCATGTACCCGACGGATTCATCAACGCACCTGTCTCCGCCGTCGCGGGCGTCGTCGCCGCCGGTGCCGTCGCCGTCAGCCTGAAGGGGGCCCGGCGCGAACTCGACGAGCGGACCGCGCCGCTGGCCGGGCTCGTCGCCGCCTTCATCTTCGCCGTGCAGATGCTGAACTTCCCCGTCGCGGCCGGGACCAGCGGCCACCTGCTCGGCGGCGCGCTGGCCGCGATACTCGTCGGACCGTATACGGGCGTGCTCTGCATATCCGTCGTCCTGCTGATGCAGGGCATCCTCTTCGCCGACGGCGGACTCACCGCGCTCGGCGTCAACATCCTCGACATGGGCGTCGTCACCACCGTCGTCGCGTACGCCCTCTTCCGCGGCCTGCTCGGCGTGCTGCCGCGCACCCGGCGCTCCGTGACCGCCGCCTCGTTCGTCGCCGCGCTCGTCTCCGTACCGGCCGCCGCCTGCGCCTTCACGCTGATCTACTGGATCGGCGGGACCACGGACATCCCGATCGGCAAGGTCTTCACCGCCATGGGCGGCGTCCACGTCCTCATCGGCATCGGCGAGGCCGTGATCACCGCGCTCACCGTCGGCGCCGTCGTCGCCGTCCGCCCCGACCTGGTCCACGGCGCGAAGGGCCTCGCCGCCCCGCTCAAGCTCCGCGTCGACGGCGAACTGGTCGACGCCGCCCCGGCCCCCGCCCGCGAGCCCGCCCCCGCCGGGCACCGCCCGACCCGCGGCCTCTGGGTCACCGGCCTGGTCACCGCCCTCGTGCTCGCCGGGTTCGTCTCCTTCTACGCCTCCGCCGACCCGGACGGCCTGGAGAAGGTCGCCGCCGACCAGGGCATCGACAAGGAGGCCGAGGAGCACGCCACCGCGGACTCCCCGCTCGCCGACTACGGCGTCAAGGACGTCTCCGACGCCCGGCTCTCCGGCGGCCTCGCCGGCGTGATCGGCGTCGGCGCCACCCTGGTCGCGGGCAGCGGCGCCTTCTACGTGGTCTCGCGCCGCCGCCGTACGCAGGGCGAGGCCGACACCCGTACCGAGGAGAAGGTCTGACATGGGCGCCGGCCACGCCCACAAGCTCTACCGGCACGGGCACTCACCGGTCCACGACCTGCCGCCGCACTGCAAGCTCGCCGCCGTCTTCTGCTTCGTCGTGGTCGTCGTCTCCACCCCGCGCGAAGCCGTCTGGGCCTTCGGGCTCTACGCGCTGCTCATCGCGGGCGTCACCGCGCTCGCCCGCATCCCGGTCGGCTTCCTGCTCAAGCGGCTGCTGATCGAGGTGCCGTTCGTCGCGTTCGCCGTGCTCATGCCGTTCGTCGTGCCCGGCGAGCAGACCCACGTCCTCGGCCTCTCCGTCAGCGTCCCCGGCCTCTGGGGGGCCTGGAACGTGCTGGCCAAGGGCACGCTCGGGGTCGCCGCGTCCGTGCTCCTCGCCTCCACCACCGAGCTGCGCGAGCTGCTGCTCGGCCTCCAGCGCCTCAAACTGCCGCCGCTGCTCGTCCAGATCGCGTCCTTCATGATCCGGTACGGCGACGTGATCACCGACGAGATGCGCCGCATGTCCATCGCCCGCCGCTCCCGGGGCTTCGAGGCGCGCGGCGTACGGCACTGGGGCGTCCTCGCCAAATCGGCCGGGGCCCTGTTCATCCGCTCCTACGAGCGCGGCGAACGCGTCCACCTCGCGATGGTCAGCCGGGGCTACGCGGGCACCATGCCCGTCATCGACGAGGTGACCGCCTCGCGCACCCAGTGGGCGTACGCCTCGGCCCTCCCGCTGCTCGCCCTCGCCGTGTGTCTGGTGGGATGGACCGTATGAGCCCCGACCCCGCCCCCGTACCGCCCTCCCTGGAGGTCAGCGGCCTCGCCTACGCGTATCCCGACGGCCACCAGGCGCTCTTCGGCGTCGACCTGACCGTCGGGCGCGGCGAACGCGTCGCGCTCCTCGGCCCGAACGGCGCCGGCAAGACGACCCTCGTCCTCCACCTCAACGGCATCCTGGAGGCGGGCGCCGGATCGGTGCGCGTCGCCGGACTGCCGGTCGACAAGCGGAACATGGCCGAGATCCGCCGCCGCGTCGGCATCGTCTTCCAGGACCCCGACGACCAGCTCTTCATGCCCACCGTCCGCGAGGACGTCGCCTTCGGACCCGCCGCCGGGGGACTGCGCGGCGCGGAGCTGGAGGAGCGGGTCATGGAGGCGCTGAAACAGGTCGGCATGGAGGAGTACGCGGGCCGGCCGCCGCACCACCTCTCCTTCGGGCAGCGCCGCCGCGTCGCCGTCGCCACGGTCCTCGCCATGCGCCCGGAGATCCTGGTCCTGGACGAGCCCTCCTCCAACCTGGACCCGGCGTCGCGGCGCGAACTCGCCGACATCCTGCGCTCCCTGGACGTCACCGTCCTGATGGTCACGCACGACCTGCCGTACGCCCTGGAGCTGTGCCCCCGCGCGGTGATCCTCAGCGAAGGGGTCATCGCCGCCGACGACCGCACCCAGGACCTCCTCTGCGACGAGCCCCTGATGCGCGCCCACCGCCTGGAACTCCCCTACGGCTTCGATCCGCGTTCCGTGACGGTGAATTCCGGGTGACCCGCCCCACCTCCCACCTGCGGCGCCGTGCACCATGGGGGGATGAGCGGGAGTGCGGCAGCAGGGGTGGACGTACGCGGCACGGCGGCGCCCGGATTCGAAGCGGTCCGGGAAGCCTTCGTCCGTAACTTCGAGCAGCGCGGGGACCGGGGGGCGGCGGTCGCCGTCTACCGGCACGGGCGCAAGGTGGTCGACCTGTGGGCCGGCACCAGAGACGTGGACGGCGCCGAACCCTGGGCCGTCGACACCGTCCAGGTCGTCCGCTCCGCCGGCAAGGGCATCGCCGCGGCCGTCCCGCTGCTGCTCCACCAGCGCGGCCAGATCGACCTGCACGCCCCGGTCTCCACGTACTGGCCGGAGTTCAAGGCGAACGGCAAGGAACGCGTCCTCGTCCGCCACCTCCTCGCCCACCGGGCCGGCGTCCCGGCCCTGGACCGGCCGCTGACCCCGGAGGAGGCCGCGGACGGCGCGAGCGGGGCGCACGCCGTCGCCGCCCAGGCCCCGGCCTGGGAGCCCGGCACCGCGCACGGCTACCACGCGCAGACCTTCAGCTGGCTCATCGGCGAACTCGTACGCCGCGTCACCGGGCGCACCGTCGGCCGCTGGGTCGCCGAGGAGATCGCCCGCCCGCTCGGCCTCGACTTCTGGTTCGGCATCCCCGACGACGAGGCCCACCGGGTCGGCCGGATCGGGCCCGTCGAACCACCCGCCACCGAGAACACCGGGGCGCTGCGGATGCGCCCGAAGCGGTCCGTCGTGGACGCCTACCGCGACCCGGAGTCGCTGACCCGGCGGGCGTTCGGCGCGATCGACCCGCTGCCCGACGAGAACGACCCCGGCTACCGGGCCGCCGAACTCCCCGCGTCCAACGGCACCGCGACCGCGCGCGGCCTGGCCCGCTGCTATGCCGCGATGATCGGCCCGGTCGACGGCCAGCGGCTCTTCGCCCCGGCGACCCTCACGCTCGCCCGCACCGAGGAGTCGGCGGGCCCGGACCAGGTCCTCGTCGTCAACACCCGCTTCGGCCTCGGCTACATGCTCCACGGCCCGGCCAGCCCGCTCCTCGCGCCCGGCTCCTTCGGACACCCCGGCCGGGGCGGCTCGCTGGGCTTCGCGGACCCCGAGTCGGGGATCGCCTTCGGGTACGTGACCAACGGCCTCCAGAAGGGAGTGACGGCCGACCCCCGGGCGCAGGCGCTGGTACGGGCGGTGCGGTCGGCGTTGTGACTGCCGGGCGTGCCGGGGGAGTTGCCGCCAGCCGCCCCCCGGGCCCGGGTCCTGGTGCGCGCGGTACGGTCGGCGGCATGACTCCTGCGCGCTTCGACGGATACGGCGTCCTCATCACCGGTGCGGGCCGGGGCATCGGCGCCGCCACCGCCCGCCTGATGGCAGCGGAGGGCGCCCGCGTCCTCGTCACCGACCTCGACGGGGAGCGGGCGGAGACCGTGGCGGCGGAGATCCGGGGCGGCGGCGGCACGGCCGAGGCGCGGGCCTGCGACGTGGCGGACCGGGCGGCGGTCGAGGCGGCGGTGGCGTACGCCGTGGAGACCTTCGGCGGGCTCGACGTCCTCGTCAACAACGCGTACTCCTGCAACGTCGACAGCACGCTCTTCGAGGACGAGCCGGACGAGACCTGGCACCGCGACCTCGACATCACGCTGGGCGGCGCCTACCGGTGCTCGCGCGCAGCGATGCCGCACCTCGCCGCGTCCGGGCGGGGCGCGATCGTCTCCATCGGCTCCGTCAACGGCGTGCAGGACTTCGGCAACCACGCCTACAGCGCCGCGAAGGCGGGCCTCGCGAGCCTCACCCGCACCCTCGCCGGCCACGCGGGCCCGCGCGGCGTCCGGGCCAACCTCGTCGTCCCCGGCACGATCCGCACCGACGCCTGGACGGGCCGCGAGGCCGAACTGGACCGGGTCGCCCCGCTCTACCCGCTCGGCCGGGTCGGCGAACCGGAGGACATCGCGAAGGCGGTGGCGTTCCTCGCGTCGTCGGACGCGGAGTGGATCACGGGCACGTCGCTGTGCGTGGACGGCGGGCTGACCGCGGTGAACACGGGGTTCCGGGCGACGGTTTCGGAGTAGCCGGAGCCGCCCGCGAACGGTTGAGGCCCTCCTGTGCAAGTACGGGGTGAGACCGCCGCCCGGCGGTCCCGGACAGGAGACCTTATGGACCCGGACGAGGACCTGCTCGCCCGTTCCGCGCGGGAGCCCACCGCCTTCGAGCCGCTGGTCGCCCGGCACTCGACCGCCCTGCACGGCTACCTCGTACGCCGCGCCCCGGCCGCCGCCGACGACCTGCTCTCCGAGGTGTGGCTCCAGGCGTACGCCCACCGCGCGACGTTCGACGCCGCGCGCGGCTCAGCCCGGGGCTGGCTGTTCGGCGTCGCCCGCAACGTGCTGTCCCGCCACCGGCAGACCACGGCGCGCGCGGCCGCCCGCAGCGGGCAGCAACCCGACGCCGTGACGGCCGACCCGTGGCAGGCGGTCGATCAGCGCCTGGACGCGGCCTCGGTGGCCCCGGAGCTGCGCCGCAGACTCGCCGAACTCCCCGCTGCGGAGCGCGAACTGCTGGTGCTCGTGGCCTGGGAGCAGCTCACCCCCGCCGAGGCGGCCGCCGCCGTCGGCATCCCCGCCGGAACCGCCCGTTCCCGCCTGCACCGGGCCCGCGCCCGCCTGCGCGACGGACTGACCGGCCCCACCCGTACGACCCTGACGGGAGACTTCGCATGACGCACGAGAACCACCCCACGGACCTGCTCGACTTCCCCGGCGCCGCCGCCCTGGAGCGCGCCGGCCGCACCGAACCCCTCGACCCGGCGGTCCAGGCCCGCGCGCACTCGCTGGTCCTGGAGGCCATCGCGGCGGACGCCTCGGCCCCGGTCGCCGCCCCGCGCTTCGGCCGCCGCCGGGTGCTCGCGCTCGCGGCCGCGGTCGCGGCGGTGGCGGTGGGCGCGGCGGTCCTCCCGGTCACCGACTTCGGGGGCGACGGCCCGGCGGCGAGCGCGTCGGCATCGGAGGTGTTCACGAGCATGGCGGACCACCTCACGGTCTCCAAGGGCGCCCACGGCGGGATGATCACCGGGCAGATCAGGTCCTCGGCGTACTGGAAGAGCACGGTGGAGTCGTGGGTCGAGGGCGGGAAGCCCCGAGTGGACACGCGCTACCTGAGCCATAACTCGGTGACCATCATGACCGCGGACGGACGGACCTTCACCAAGGCGATTCCCGGGCGCGCCAGCTGGCCGGTCGGCAAGGGGAGGGTGACCTGGGAGGGCCTCGCCGGCCTGCCCACCGAGCCCGACGCACTGCGTCGCAGACTGGCCGCGGGCTCCCACGGGGCCGACGACGCCGCCCAGCAGACCGTCCAGCAGGCCGGCCAGCTGCTGACCGACGCCCCCCTCTCCCCCGAGCTGCGCGCCGCGATCTTCCGTGTCCTGGCGAAGACTCCCGGGGCCACGGTGGAGGAGGGCGCGAAGGACGCGAAGGGCCGCGCCGGCACCCGCATCTCCTGGAAGTGGGCCAAGCGCTTCACCGAAAAGAACCCGAAGGACTGGGGCTTCTGGCCGAACTACTACGTGGACAGCCCCAAGGACGCGGACAGCCCGAAGGGGACGGACAGCCCGAAGGGGACGGACACCCCCACCGGATTCAAGCTCGAGTCCGCCCCGGCCCTCCGCCCGAACTGGATCGTCTCCCCGTCCGACGGCCGCCTCCTGGAGGTCAACCACGACCCCGACGACAACGCCGGCCACATCGTCCAGCGCGAGACGTACCTGAGCACGGGCCCGGCGAAGACGACGGGCTGAGCGGCGCACGCGGCGGGCTTCAGTATTTCCAGGACGGATGCCGCGAGGAACCGGGGACGCCCGGCCACCAGGGCGCCCCCGGCCCGTCATGGTCACCGGTCCCACGGGCCCCCGTTATCACCCCGACAGGGTGCTTCACCTGGGTAGTGCCGGACAGCCCGCCTCGTGAAAGCGCGCGTTCACCACGGCCGTGCCGCAAGCGTTCTCATGCCGTGTCACTGGGTGATCGCCGACCGCGCGCCCCGTTCCACCAGGGCGGAACACTCCGGACAGTCGGAGATGACCGGGTGTACGCAGTGCACCAAGTGGGCCAGGAACCGGTCAGCCAGTTCGAGGTTCGTGATGTGTTCGGCGATCCGGGCGCGCTTCGCGTTGACCAGGCCTATGCGGTCGGCTCGTTCCCCCACGGCGAGTTCACCGATTTCGGCGAGTGACAGCCCTGCCCGCCGGCCGATTTGGATGAGCCGGGCCCGGCCGACGGTCTGGTCGTCGTAGACGCGGTGCCCGGAGGGCAGCCGGCGCGGGGTGAGCAGTCCGATGTCCTCCCAGTGTCGGAGGACATGGGTGGCCACCCCGAGCAGGGCAGCCGCATCGCCGATCTTCAACTCCACTGCGGACATCGCACTCCTTTACTTCAGGTCGGCCTGAAGTTATACCGTCCCGCCATCGAACCCACCACCCGATCGCGAGAGGGACAGGGCTGCCATGTCCGACGCTGTGAGATCACCGACGCTGGCCGCGTGCTGTGGCGCGGTCGCAAGCCTGGCCACGGGTCTTGTACGTCCCCGACGCCGCGACCAGCGGTTTCTGCGCAGCTTGACCGACGCGGGGCTACCGGACACGGCGGTGTCGGTCACCGTGTCCGCACTGAGACAGGTGCCACGGTCCGTGCCCACCGCACTGATCGTGGAGGGGCTGCGGCAACCGCGGCGCATCGCGAATGCGCTGCAGTCGTTCGTGATCACCCACCCGGAATCGACGTTCATCGTGGATCCGGGGGTCTGCCTGGATGTCGGCAGCCGCGCCGTTGCGGAATTGCCGCCGTTCCTGCGGGTCGCGGTGCGTCCCCCGGCGGACACCGTCGCCACCATTACCGCGCTGCGTGAGTGGCCGGGTTCCGGCCTGGACTTCGCGCTGCCGACGCACACGCATTGGGACCACGTCAGCGGACTCCTGGATCTTCCCGAACTGCCCGTACATCTGCACCGCCGCGAACACGACTGGGTCGTGCGGGGCTCGATCGCGCCCGTGGGTGGCGTCCGCGAGGCCCTGCGCGGCCGGGGCATCGTCTCGTACGAACTGGACGGCCCGCCGATCCTCACTTTTGCCGCCAGCCACGACCTCTTCGGCGACGGTTCCGTCGTGCTCGTCGACCTCGCGGGGCACACCCCTGGCAGCGTGGGAGTTCTGGCGCACACGGCAGCGGGCTGGGTGCTGCTCGCCGGCGACGCCGCCTGGCACACCGAACAGATCGGCCTCATCCGGCAAAAGGCCGGCTACCCCGGCAAGCTCGCCGACGAGGACCGGCACGAGACCTTCCGGACGCTGCACCGCCTGCACGCTGTCAAGGACCGGGTCACGATCATCCCGACGCACGACCACCGCGCGGCCCAGCAGCTGCCGACTTGATCACTCGGAGGGACTCCTGCGGGCACACAGGCTCTGTCGAGGAGTCTCGTGGTCACCGCGAGCACCGGGTTCTCCGCGCGCGCCCCAACGCCGACCGGCCCCCCAGGGGCAGTCCCAGGGGGCCGGTCGCGGCGTGGCCGTTCCCTCAAACGGGGACGCCGAGGTGGGCTTCCTGCTGCCGGGGCAACGGCTGCCCGGCGCGGGTCACCGCGAAGGCGGCCGTGCGTGTGCCGAGGCCGAGGGTGACCAGGAGGCCGGCGGCGAGTTGGACGACCGCCGCGTACCAGCCGGGCCAGGTGCCCGCCCGGAGGGTGTCACGGCCCAGCACGCCGAAGAGCGAGGCGACGCCGTGGCAGGTGAACAGCGACCCGATGACGATGCGGAACAGGCCGAGCAGGTAGGGCCGGGCGCGGTCCAGGTGAGCAGTCATCATGAGTGCCGTCCTCCGGTCAGCTGTAGACGCCGAACTCGTACAGCGAGTAGCCCCAGCCCGTGCCGCGCGCGGTGCCGTTGACGCGGACGTAGCGGCCGGTGCCGGTGACGTCGAGGTCGTCGATGTCACCGTTGCCGTCGGTCACGGTCTTGATCGTCGTCCAGTTCCGGCCGTCCTCCGACGTCTGGATCTCGTAGCCCTTGGCGTACGCCGGGTCCCACGCCAGCTGCACGTGCTTGATGGCCGTGGAGGTGCCGAGGTCGACCTGGAGCCACTGCGGGTCGCTCCAGTCGCTGGCCCAGCGGGTGTCGGACTTGCCGTCCACCGCGTTGTCCGCGCCGCACGGGCAGCCGCCGGTCGGGTCCGTCTGGAAGGAGGAGGCCGTTGCGGGCTTGCCCCGGGAGACGTTGGTGCCGTCGACCTTCGGCGGGATCACCTTGAGGGACTTGGTCTCGATGCCCACGTTGCCGTGGCCGTCCCTGGCCTTCACGTAGACCTTGTAGACGCCCGTCCTGCTCGGCGCCTTCGCGGTGAGCGTGCCGTCGCCGTTGTCCTTGGTCTCGGCGGGGACCAGGGCCTTGTTCTGGTCGATGTAGTTGCTGCTGAACAGGACCTGGTACGTGATGGCGTCGCCGTCCGGGTCCGTGGTGTGCGTGCTGACGCGCACGTCGGAGCCGGTGGGGACGCCCTCGGTGGCGTTGTCGACGGTCATGCCGGAGATCACCGGCGGGGTGTTGTCACCGGAGGTGTCCGCGCCGTACGCCTTCTTCACCGCGTAGTACGAGAGCCGCTTCTCGCCGCCCGGCAGCAGGTTGAACCAGACGCCGCCGAAGTCGTCCTCGGTGCCGTAGTGGAACATCGTGGCGCCCAGGGCCACCCCGGTGTGGCCGGTGACACAGCCCCACGCCTTGGTGTAGCCCTCGGCCTTCGCGGCGTCGGTGGGCTCGTCCGGTACGCCGTTGGCGTCGTCGTCCACCTCCCACTCGCCGGCCGGGCCGGTCTCCGTGACGATGTACGGCTTGTCGTAACCGCCCTGCTCCCAGTCCGACTTGACGTTGCAGACGGCGTCGTAGGAATTGACCGCGTAGAGGTCAAGGTCCGGGGCGTTCTTCTTGTAGTACGGCCAGGCGCCGGTCCACGCGTCGGTGGAGGTGACCGGGTGGTTCGGGTCCACCTCGTGGATCTTCTTCGCGATGTCGTTGACGAAGGAGGTGTACGCGTTGCGCTGGGCCTCCAGTTCGTCGCCGCCGTAGCAGTTCTGCAGGCCGAGCGTGGACTCGTTGCCCACGTTCCACATCAGCACGCCGGGGTTGTCCTTGTAGGTGTCGACCCACTTCGGGAACTCGGCGAGCATGTCGTTCTTGTACTGCGTGTCCGTGAGGTAGTTGACGCAGCCGCCGCTGCCGGGGCCGCCGCCGGGCTGGAGCCAGAAACCGGCGATCACCTTGACGCCGTTGGCGGCCGCCGTGTCGAACAGCGGCTTGCTGGTGGCGTCCGTGCCCCAGGTGCGGATCGTGTTGACGCCCATCGACGCCAGGTCCGGCAGATACTTCCCGGCGTCCGCGACCGACGGGCCCCAGGTGAGGCCCTTGACCGTATACGGCGAACCGTCCACGGTCAGCTGCCAGTCGCCCTGCGAACCGGTGACCTTCACGACGTTGCCGGCTGCCTGTGCCGCCGGTGCCTGGAGGGCGAGCAGTCCGCCGCCGAGGAGGGCGGCAGCCGCGAGCGGGGCCATCAGGCGCCGGGTGGTGCGGGTGGGGGGACGGTGCATGTGTCGCTCCTTGCGTGTGGGGGAAGTTGGGGGGATGCGGGGTGGGGTCGCGCGCGGTCCGGGGCCTCCGCGATCTTGGAGAGCGCTCTCCGGTGGGGGCCGAAAAAAGGCCCCGGACCTGTGGGGTGCGCGCGCGTCGCCGGCTACGGCAGTTCGTAGTTCCCGTCGAGCACCGCGCCCTTGCCGGGGTGGTTCTCGTCGTAGCCGTGCGGGTCGCACTGGAGGCCGCCCTTGATGCAGTGGGTGACCATCGCGTCCAGCGTGGCGGTGTCCCAGGCGTTCATGAAGTCGTAGTGGAACGAGTAGCCCGCCCCGCTCGCCAGCCTCACCTGGGACATGTCGCCGTTGACCGGCCACGCCATCTTGAACTCGATCATCGGCAGCGCGACCGGGTGGTCCGCCGGGCAGGAGTTGTAGTTGGCGCCGCCCGCCACGGGGTACGCCATGTGGCTCTTGTGGTCCGGCGTGTCCAGGTGGATGCCGTCCCAGCAACTCGGCGCCTGGAGGCGCAGGTTGAGCTGCACCTCCCGGCGGTCCGGGCAGGACGCGGGGAAGTCGTAGTTCTTGAACGAGTCACCGCACTCCCAGCCCTCGACGGTGCCCTTCAGGTTCTTGAACTCCTCCTTGGTCTGCATCGGGCTGCCGACGACGAAGCGCAGGCCCTTGGGGAAGGGGCGGACGCTGCGGTAGTCGGTGACGCCCGCCTTGTAGTAGATGGTCTGGACGCCGTCGGGGAGGATCTTCTGGTCCCCCTTGAACAGGCTCGGCATCCAGTACGCCGACTTGTCACCGGGCGCCAGGCACGTGGTGTTGCCCGTCTCCAGCGAGGCGGCCGTGGTGTTGGCGTTGGTCGTGGTGTTGCCCATGAACGTGTGGTCGTGGGACTTGCCGGGCTGGCCCGGGTAGACGATCGGGTCGTCCGGCGCGGTGTGCGTGGGGGCGCACTTGGCCTGGAACTCGTGGAAGTACGCCTGCGGCGGTACGTCCATCGAGGGGGTGACCCCGGTGACCGGCGGGTTGGCCATGATGTAGCCGTCCCCGTCCGGGTCGTCGCCCGACGCCTGGGTGGACGCCGGCATGCCGGGCATCCCGGGCATCGAGTACGCCGCGTGCTCGGTGTGGGCGGCGGCGCCCGTCTCGGGGGCCGCGTTCGCCGTCGCGGCGATCCCGGCGATCCCGGCCGTGGTCAGGCTCAACGAGGTGAACAAGAGCAGTCCGGTGAGGGTTCTGGACCTCCGTGGCATGGAGAGACCTCCTGCGCGTCGTGGGGGAGTGCGGGGGTGGAGGAGAGCGCCCGGCCGGGAGGACGGAAGCATTGCGGGGATTGTCGGAGAGCGCTCTCCCGTTGGGAGTGTTCCGTCCCTGACAAGAGCGTGTCAATACTTCGTGTCGTCCCTTCATGAGCCGTCGCCGTCCGTTACGGGGATGCCGAGCACCCCCAGGAACGCCGTTGTGGCAGGGGTGCGGCCGGAGCGGCTCCAGGCCGCGTGCTGGACGCGGACCGGCGCGTCGGACACCTCGACCGCGACGATGCCGGGGAGCCGGTCGGCGTACGCCGGGGGCAGCATCGCCACCGCCAGGCCGGGGGCGACGAGGCTCGCGATGTAGTCCGCGGTGGTGACCTCGAAGGCGACGTCCCGGAGGAGTCCGGCGGCGGCGAACGCCTGGTCGGTCTGGGCGCGTCCGGCCGTGCCCGCCGGGAAGTCCACGAACACCTCGGAGGCGAGTCTCCGCAGGTCCACGGAGGGGGCCCCGGCCAGCGGATGGTCCGGGGCGACCACGGCGACGAGCCGGTCGCGGGCCAGTTCGTGGCGGCCGACGCCCCGCGGCCCGGCGCTCGCGGGCAGCCCGAGGAAGGCCACGTCGAGGGTGCCCTCGCGGACCTGCTCGACCAGCTCGTCGCTGGCGCCCACGCGCAGGCTGACGCGGACGTGGGGGTGGCTCCGGCGGAAGTCGCCCAGGGCGGCCGGGATGTCGACGGCGGTGACCGTCGGGATCAGGCCCACCGCGAGCCGGCCGCGCACCTCGCCGACCGCCGCCGCGACCTCG
Source organism: Streptomyces sp. SAS_281 (assembly GCF_052542855.1). Taxonomy (NCBI): domain Bacteria; kingdom Bacillati; phylum Actinomycetota; class Actinomycetes; order Kitasatosporales; family Streptomycetaceae; genus Streptomyces; species Streptomyces sp. SAS_281. Next base: position 61,553 of record NZ_JBMNDO010000015.1, on the reverse strand, counting down.
GCGGCGGCGCGGTCGGCGGCCTCCAGGCACTGGCGGGCGGCCGGCAGGAACGCCTCACCGGCCGGGGTGAGCCGCACCCGGCGGGTGGTCCGTTCGAAGAGCCGCCCGCCCAGCTCCCGCTCCAGACGGGCGATCTGATGGCTCAGGGCCGACTGCACGACGAGGCACCGCCCGGCAGCCCGGGTGAAACTGCCGGTCTCGGCCACGGCGATCACGTAACGCATCTGCTGAAGCTCCATGGGTGCATCGTCCATTCATCGCGGATCGAGATCAATGAGGTGATGAGCATGTGTTGGACTCATCAATGGCTCCGGCCCGAGACTTCGAGACATGACAAGCCGACCCACGCGGGGGGCTGCCGGGGCGCTGCCCCGTACCGCCCTGACCGCGCTCGCTCCGGCGGTGTGGGGCACGACCTACATCGTCACCACGGAGTTCCTGCCGACCGGACACCCGCTGTTCGCCGGTCTCCTGCGCGCCCTGCCCGCCGGTCTCCTCGCCCTCGCCGTCACCCGCACGCTGCCGCGCGGCGCCTGGTGGGGGAAGGCCGCGGTGCTCGGGGTGCTGAACATCGGGCTCTTCCTGCCGCTGCTGTTCATCGCGGCGGAACGGCTGCCGGGCGGTGTGGCCGCCACGCTCGGCGCCGCGCAGCCGCTCGTCGTCGCCGTCCTCGCGGTGGCCGTCCTGCGCCGGCCCTTCTCCGTCCGGCCCCTGTTGTGGGGCGTTACGGGGGTGCTGGGCGTCGGTCTCGTGGTCATCGGGCCCGGGGCGGGGCTGGACGCCGCCGGGGCGGCGGCCGGTCTCGCCGGGGCGGTCACGATGGGGCTCGGGGTGACGCTCACCAAGCGGTGGGGGCGGCCCGAGGGCGTCGGCCCGCTCGCCTTCACGGGCTGGCAGCTCACCGCCGGGGGCCTCTTCCTGGCGCCGGTGGCCTTCCTGGCCGAGGGCGCGCCGCCCGCGATCGACGGCCGCGCCGCGCTCGGCTACCTCTGGCTGGGCCTGATCGGCGGGCTGCTCACGTACGCGCTGTGGTTCCGGGGGATCGGCGCGCTGCCGGTGACCTCGGTCGCCGTCCTCGGCCTGCTCTCGCCGCTCGTCGCGGCCGGCCTGGGCGCGCTCGTCCTCGGCCAGACCCTCGGCCCGGTCCAGCTGGCGGGCTTCGCGCTCGCCCTGGCGTCGATCGTCGGGGGCCAGCTCCCGGGCCGCGCCCCTGTCGTCCTCCCCACTCCCGTACCGGAAAGGACCTCTCGATGAGGATCGCCGTTCTCGGGGCCGCAGGCATGGCCGGCTCCCGCGTCGTCACCGAAGCCGCGCACCGGGGCCACGCGCTCCTCGCGGTGTACCGCTCGACCCGCCCGGACACCCTGCCGCCCGGCGTCACCCCGGTGGCGGGGGACGCGGACGACACCGACGCGATGTGCGCCCTGTTCGAGGGTGTCGACGCCGTGGTGGCCGCGACCCGCCCGCCCGTGGGGCGCGAGCACACGATCACGGCGACGACGACCGCGCTGCTCGACGCGGCGGCGAAGACCGGGACGCGCGCCCTGGTGATCGGCGGCGCGGGCCCGCTGGCGGTCCCCGGGCACCCGGGGCGGCTGGTGCTGGACGACCCCGCGTACGTCCCGCCCCAGTGGCGCGCGGTGGCCGCCGCCGGCGCCGCCCAGCTCGCCGCCTGCCGGGCGCACGAGGCCGACTGGACCTACCTGAGCCCGCCGGCCGTCCTGGAGCCGGGCCCCCGCACGGGTGCGTACCGCCGGGGCACGACGACCCTCCTCACCACGGAGGACGGCACGTCCCGCATCTCGGCGGAGGACCTGGCGTCGGCGGTCCTGGACGAGCTGGAACGGCCGTGCGGGGAGCGGCACTTCACGGTGGGCTACTGAGCCGGGCTCACGACCCCGCCCGCAGGACCTCCGCGACGACCGGGCCCGCCGCGTCGCCGCCGTGGCCGCCGGACTGGACCAGGGCCGCGGCGGCCAGGTCGTTGCTGAAGCCGGTGAACCAGCTGTCGGAGGTCGCGTGTCCGTCGATCTCCGCCGAGCCCGTCTTGGCGCCCTTGTCGCCGCGCACGTTCGCCATGGCCTCGGTCGCGGTGCCCTCGGGGGCGGTCGCGGTGTAGCGCAGCATCTCCGTCAGCTGCGACGAGACCCCGGGCGGCAGCGGGCTCGCGACGGCGAAGGTCCGGTTGTCCAGGTCCTTGGGGACGATGTACGGCTGCAGGAACCGGCCCTTCACCGCGGTGGCGGTCACCGAGGCCATGTTGAGCGGGTTCATCTCGATCTTGCCCTGGCCGATGAACGAGGCGGCCGTCTCGGCGTCCTGGGACGCGGGGACGCTGCCGTCGACCGTGACCATGCCCGACTGCCAGTTCTGGCCGATACCGAAGTACTGCTTGGCCTCGTTGCCCAGCGCGGTGTCGCGCTTGTCGCCCAGGGGCAGCACCGGCTTGATGAACGCGGTGTTGCAGGACCGGGCGAACGCCGTCTTCAGCGTGGCGCTCGGCATCGAGAAGTTGTTCAGGTTGTGGAAGGTGACCCCCAGCCAGGGCACGGACGACGGGCACTTGACCGGGGCGTTCGCACTGCCCAGGCCGTTCTGGATGATCATCGCGGCGGTGATGATCTTCATCGTGGAGCCGGGGGCGACCTTGCCCTTCCGGGCCGCGTCGAAGCCGTCGGCCCGGTTGTTCGCGATGGCCCGGATCGCCCCCGTCGACGGTTCGACCGCGGCGACCGACGCCTCCGCGAACTTCTTCACGCCCCGCTCGGCCGCCGCCTGGATCTTCGCGTCGATCGTCGTCCGCAGCTTGCCGGACTTGCCCTTGACCAGGGTCAGCAGCGTCTTGTCCGCGCCGTCGGCGTTCGCGCTGTTGATCCAGGTCTCGATGCCCGTCGTGCCGCCGGCCTCCTCGCCGTACTTCTTGCGCAGCTCGTCCAGGATGCCGCCGAGCGACGGGTACTTCTCCCTGGTGAGCACCTGCCCGTTGCGGTCGAGTGCCTCGATCGACGCGGTGGAGGACTCGCCCGTCTCCAGCGACTCGCCCTTGGCGAGGTCCGGGTGGATGACGGAGGGCTCCCAGTCGACCAGCGGGCGCCCGGTGGTCAGTCCGCGTACGACGGTGAGCTTCGAGGCGTACGACCAGGACTTCGTCGCGCCCTTGTACGAGACCGTCGCCTTCACGGTGTACGGGACCGTCGAGCCCGCCGCCCTGCCCGGGGTGATCACCGCCTTGGTGACGTGCGCCGTGTCGCTGTAACCGGTCAACGCGGTCTCCGCGTCGGCCTTGTTGTTGGTGAGCGCCGCCGCGGCCGCCGCCTCGCCCTCCGCCCACGCGGCGAGGAACTTCTTCGACGTGTCGGCGATCTCCTCCCCGGTGACCGGGCCCGACCTCACCTCGGAGGAGTCGGCGGCCGTGCTCGTACCGCCGCCGACACCGCTGTCCCCGAGGCCGTCCAGGATGTTGTACGCCCCGTAGCCCACCCCGCCCAGGACGAGCGCGAACACCCCGCCGACTATGCCTACCTTCGCTCCACTGCGCATTCCCTGCTGTCCCCATCCCCCGGAGCTTCTTGAACACGTTCAAGAACGTTGTACGGGGCACCCTACGGGACCGCGGTGACGGGAGTACCGGTTGTTATCGGAATGCGACGCGGACATGGCATGAATGGAGGCGGACTTGGCGTGAATGGTGGGGTCGGGCCCCTCAGATCCAGGTGTCCAGCCACATCCGGTCGCGCCAGGAGTCCTCCGGGATCGGCGTCCCCGTGAACAGCGGCCAGAAGTAGATGAAGTTCCAGATGATCAGCAGCACCAGCACACCGGCCGCCACCGCCCCCAGCGTCCGCCGCCGTTCCCCCGAGGGATCGGGCTTGGCCAGCCCGAGTTCGTACCGGGGCCCCGTCTCCGCCGCCGGCCCCAGCATCGCGCCGATCATCATCGACACCGCCAGGCACAGGAACGGCACGAACACGACCGCGTAGAACAGGAAGATCGTGCGCTCCTGGTACAGGAACCACGGCACCCACCCCGCCGCCACCCCGCACGCGATCGCGCCCGCCCGCCAGTCGCGGCGGAACACCCAGCGCCACAGCACGTACACCAGGGCGAAGCAGGCCGCCCACCACAGCAGCGGCGTCCCGATCGCCAGCACCTCGCGGGAGCACTTCCCGGTCACCGACTCCGCGCAGCCGTTCTGCTCCTCGTAGAAGTACGAGACGGGCCGGCCCAGCACGATCCAGCTCCACGGATTGGACTGGTACGTGTGCCCGGACGTCAGGTGCACATGGAAGTCGTACACCTGGTGCTCGTAGTGCCACAGGCTGCGCAGCCAGTCCGGCAGCCAGGTCCAGTTGCCGCCCTTGCCGTCGGTCGTCGCCCAGTCCCGGAAGTAGCCGTGCCGGTCCGGCGAGTTCCGGACGATCCAGCCCGTCCAGGACGCGAGGTACGTGACCAGCGCGACCGGGACCACCGAGACGAACGCCGGGAGCACGTCCCGCAGCAGCACCGCCGTGTACGGGCGCACGGCCCCGGCGGTGCGGCGCGCGCCCACGTCCCACAACACCGTCATCAGGCCGAACGCGACCATGATGTACAGGCCGTTCCACTTCGTGGCGGCGGCGAGGCCCAGCGAGACACCGGCGGCGATCCGCCACGGCCGCCACCCCAGGCGCAGGGTCTCCGCGACCCTCGCGTCCGGGCGCAGCACGCCCTCCTCGTCCACCGGCAGCGCCGCCGCGAGCCGTGCCCTGGCCCAGTCGCGGTCCAGCAGCAAACAGCCGAACGCGGCCAGCACGAAGAACATCAGCACCAGGTCGAGCAGCGCGGTGCGGCTCATCACGAAGTGCAGCCCGTCCACCGCGAGCAGCGCGCCCGCCAGGCAGCCGAGGAACGTCGAGCGGAACAGCCGGCGGCCGATCCGGCACAGCATCAGCACCGACAGCGTGCCGAGCACGGCCACCATGAACCGCCAGCCGAAGGGCGTGAACCCGAACATCTGCTCACCGAGGCCGATGATCCACTTGCCCACGGGCGGGTGCACCACGTACCCGGGGTCGGTCGGCACCGCCACCTGCGAGGGGTCGTTCAGGATCAGCTTGTCGACGTCCTTGGGCCACGCGCCCTCGTATCCCTGGTTGATCAGCGCCCAGGAGTCCTTCGCGTAGTACGTCTCGTCGAATATCACCGCGTGCGGGCTGCCCAGCTTCCAGAAGCGCAGCACCCCCGCGACCGCCGCGACCAGCAGCGGACCGCCCCACGCCGACCAGCGCACCAGCCGCTCCGCGAGCAGCGGCGGCACGCCGAGCACCGCCCACAGCTGGTTCCCGGGCCGTGTGTACGGCGGGATCAGCCGCTCCCGCAACCCGATTCCCGGGCGCGGGGAATGGCCGAAGCGGCGCAGCCGCCGCTGCCAGGAGGTCGTCTCCGGGCCGTGCTGTTCCCCGGCGTCTTCGCCCTGCCGGGCTTCGGGCGCAGTACTCGTCACCGCGCCATCGTAGGGAACACGTCTGTGGGAGCGGTGCTCCCCGTGCGGGAGGATGGGGCTTGTGACTGGAACGACTGGAACGCTCGTGCTCGCAGGGACCCCCATCGGCGACCTGGCGGACGCCCCGCCCCGCCTCGCCGCCGAACTGGAGGCGGCCGACGTCATCGCCGCGGAGGACACCCGACGGCTGCGCCGGCTGACCCAGGGGCTCGGCGTCCACACCACGGGACGCGTCGTCTCGTACTTCGAGGGCAACGAGTCCGCCCGCACGCCCGAACTCGTGGAGGCGCTGGCCGGCGGAGCCCGGGTGCTGCTGGTCACGGACGCCGGGATGCCGTCCGTCTCCGACCCGGGCTACCGGCTGGTCGCCGCCGCCGTGGAGCGGGACATCAAGGTCACCGCCGTGCCCGGCCCGTCCGCCGTGCTCACCGCGCTCGCCCTGTCCGCGCTGCCGGTGGACCGGTTCTGCTTCGAGGGGTTCCTGCCGCGCAAGGGCGGCGAACGCCTCTCCAAGCTGCGCGAGGTCGCCCGCGAGCCCCGCACGATGGTCTTCTTCGAGGCCCCGCACCGCCTGGACGACACCCTCGCCGCGATGGCCGAGGTCTTCGGCGCGGAGCGGCGGGGCGCGGTGTGCCGCGAGCTGACCAAGACGTACGAGGAGGTCAAGCGCGGTCCGCTGGGCGATCTCGCCGCCTGGTCGGCCGCCGAGCAGGTACGCGGTGAGATCACCGTCGTGGTCGAGGGCGCGCCGTCCGGCGGGGAGGACCTGGACGCCGACGAGCTGGTGCGCAGGGTGCGGGTGCGCGAGGAGGCGGGGGAGAGGCGCAAGGAGGCGATCGCCGCCGTAGCCGCCGATGCGGGCCTGCCCAAGCGCGAGGTGTTCGACGCCGTCGTCGCGGCAAAGAATGCTGCTCGGACCGGCCATGCGGACGGCAAAGGACTAACCTGAAAAGCAAAGCGGGAGCCGCGTACCGGCCTCTTTGTCCACGAGAAGCCCAAAACCGCTCCAACACTCGACAGGGCCCGGTGCGCTCCCGCCGGAGAAGGCGTCCACTGGAAGGCAGGGCGCATTCCCCGGAGTGCTTGTCCGACGGACAAGAGGAGCAGGCGTGAGCGACATCACAGCAGCCACCGCACACGAGGCATACGCCTTCGCCTGCATGAGGTGCGGACACGGCTGGGAGCAGGCGTACGAGATAGAGCACCACGTCGACGCGTCCGGCCACGCCTACGTGACCTACCTGGCGGACGGCGAACGGGTGCCCTCGCCCCTCTCCACCCCCACCTGCGCCAACTGCGGCGGGCACGTCGTGCGGATCATGCGGGCCGGCCGGGTCTCCAACATCCAGCGCTTCCTGTACAACCAGAACCGGTCCCAGCCCGCCGCCGGGCCACTGATTTCGGAGGAGCCGGCCGAGGAGCCCGTGGCCGCCACCGTCGCCCCGTCCGCCGGCCACCACTGGCACCTCTCCGACCTCCTGCACCCGTTCCGGAAGTAGGGCGGACCGCCCCGGTCCTCGTACGATCGTGGCCATGAGCCGCACCGAAGCCCCGCCCCTGCCGGAACCCCTCCGGGTGCCGGTCGCCGATTCGCACACCCATCTGGACATGCAGGACGGCACCGTCGAGGAGGGCCTGGCCAGGGCCGCCGCGGTGAACGTGACGACCGTGGTGCAGGTGGGCTGCGACGTGAAGGGGTCCCGCTGGGCCGCCGAGACCGCCGCCGCGCACGCGAACGTGCACGCGGCGGTGGCCCTCCACCCCAACGAGGCGCCGCGCATCGTGCACGGTGATCCCGACGGGTGGTCGCGGCAGGGGGCGCGCGAGGGGGGCGGTACCGGCGCGCTGCACGAAGCGCTCGCCGAGATCGACGCCCTGGCCGCGCTGCCGCAGGTGCGCGGGGTGGGCGAGACCGGCCTCGACCACTTCCGGACCGGCCCCGAGGGCATGGCCGCCCAGGAGGAGTCCTTCCGGGCCCACATCGAGATCGCCAAGCGCCACGGCAAGGCCCTCGTCATCCACGACCGCGAGGCCCACGCGGACGTCCTGCGCATCCTCGCGGACGCGGGGGCGCCGGAGCGGACCGTCTTCCACTGCTACTCCGGCGACGCGGACATGGCCCGGGTCTGCGCGGAGGCCGGCTACTTCATGTCGTTCGCCGGGAACATGACCTTCAAGAACGCCCAGCCGCTGCGCGACGCGCTGGCGGTGGCCCCGCTGGAACTGGTCCTGGTCGAGACGGACGCCCCGTTCCTGACGCCGGCGCCGTACCGGGGGCGGCCCAACGCGCCGTACCTGATCCCGGTGACGCTGCGGGCGATGGCGGCGGTGAAGGGGCTGGACGAGGACGTGCTCGCGGAGGCGATCGCGGACAACACGGCCAGGGCGTTCGACTACTGAGCGGGGGCCCCTGCGGGGCCCCGTACGCTTGACAGGTGAGCACCACTGAGCCCGACGCCCTCCTGGGCCCCGCAGACATCCGCGAACTCGCCGACACCCTCGGCGTACGCCCCACCAAGCAGCGCGGGCAGAACTTCGTCATCGACGCCAACACGGTCCGCCGGATCGTGCGGACGGCGGAGGTCCGGCCGGACGACGTGGTGGTCGAGATCGGCCCGGGCCTCGGCTCGCTGACCCTCGCGCTGCTGGAGGTCGCCGACCGGGTCGTCGCCGTCGAGATCGACGACGTACTCGCGGCGGCCCTGCCCGCCACCGTCGCCGCCCGGATGCCCGCCCGCGCCGACCGCTTCGCGCTGGTGCACTCGGACGCCATGCTCGTACGCGAGCTGCCGGGCCCGCCGCCCACGGCACTGGTCGCCAACCTCCCGTACAACGTCGCCGTGCCGGTGCTGCTCACCGTGCTCGACCGGTTCCCCAGCATCGAGCGCACGCTCGTCATGGTGCAGGCGGAGGTCGCGGACCGGCTGGCCGCCCGGCCGGGCAACAAGGTCTACGGCGTGCCCTCGGTGAAGGCCAACTGGTACTCGGACGTCAAGCGCGCCGGGTCCATCGGCCGCAAGGTCTTCTGGCCCGCGCCGAACGTGGACTCCGGGCTCGTCTCGCTGGTGCGCCGCAGCGAACCCGTGGCGACGACCGCGACCAAGGCAGAGGTCTTCGCGGTGGTGGACGCGGCGTTCGCCCAGCGCCGCAAGACGCTGCGCGCGGCACTCGCGGGCTGGGCCGGTTCCGCGCCGGCCGCCGAGGCCGCGCTGGTCGCGGCGGGCGTCTCGCCGCAGGCGCGCGGCGAGTCCCTGACGATCGAGGAGTTCGCGGCGGTCGCCGAGAACAAGCCCGCCGGCCCGAACGAGCCGGCCGCCGAGACCGGGAGCGCGCAGTGAGTGTCACCGTACGGATCCCCGCCAAGGTCAACGTCCAGCTCGCGGTCGGCGCCGCGCGCCCGGACGGCTTCCACGACCTGGCCAACGTCTTCCTCGCCGTCGGCCTGTACGACGAGGTCACCGTCGCCCCCGCCGACAGCCTGCGCGTCACCTGCTCCGGGCCCGACGCGGCGCAGGTCCCGCTGGACGCGTCGAACCTCGCCGCGCGGGCGGCGTCCGCGCTGGCCGCGCGCCACGGCATCGCGCCGGACGTGCACATCCACATCGACAAGGACATCCCGGTCGCAGGCGGCATGGCGGGCGGCAGCGCGGACGGGGCCGGCGCCCTGCTGGCCTGCGACGCGCTGTGGGGGACCGGCACGCCCCGCGAGGAGCTGCTCGCCCTCTGCGCCGAGCTGGGCAGCGATGTGCCGTTCAGCCTGGTCGGCGGCGCCGCGCTCGGTACCGGCCGGGGCGAGCGGCTGACCCCGGTCGAGGTGGGCGGCACCTTCCACTGGGTGTTCGCGGTCGCCGACGGCGGGCTCTCCACCCCGGCGGTGTACCGCGAGTTCGACCGCCTCACGGCGGGCACCCGGGTCCCGGAACCGGTGGCATCGGACGCCCTCCTCGACGCGCTGCGGTCCGGCGACCCGAAGGCCCTGGCCGCCACCCTGGGCAACGACCTCCAGGCCCCCGCGCTGGCCCTGCGCCCCTCCCTCGCCGCGACCCTGGCGGCGGGCACGGAGGCGGGCGCGCTCGCGGCCCTGGTCTCCGGCTCGGGCCCGACGACCGCGTTCCTCGCGGAGGACGAGGCGGCGGCCCACGCGGTGGCCGCCGCCCTCACCGCCTCGGGGACCTGCCGCACGGCGCGGACGGCGGTGTCCCCGGCCCGGGGGGCGACGGTCCTCTAGGACGTGTTTCGCAAGTCCCGCCTGTCCGGCGGCGCCTGGCACGCACGCTCGCCGCGTTGTCGGGAGGTCAGCCCACCCGTACCGACTTCCTCGCCAGCTCGTACGCCGGCAGCATGTCCTCGTGCTCGTCCGTGTCCAGGCCGCCCAGGTGGACCACGACCGGCCCGTCGGGGGTGGCGAGGGCGAAGGCGTGGGTGAGGCGCGGGCCGTCCATGAGCGGGCTGCGGAAGGTGTAGGTCACCTCGGTCAGGGCCTGCTTCCCCGCCGTGAGCCGGGTGTACGTGACCTCGGACGTGTTCTCCTCCGCCTTGACGAAGCCCTCCAGCGCCGCGCGCGGCGAGGCGTTCCCGCCCTTCCCCTGCCACACCCGCAGGAACCCGATGTGCCCGGCCGGCTTGGCGTCGATCTCGCAGACCAGGTCGACCGGGCCCTGCGTGAGGAAGCCGCCCAGTTCCGAGTCCGGGTCGACCGGCAGAACGGCCTCCGGCTTCCAGTCCTCCGCCAGGTCGAACGTCACCGGCAGCTCGCAGCCGGAGCCGGCGCCGCCGACCGTGCCGCCCTTGGCCGCGGTCTTCACCGCGGGCGCCGCGGTCTTCTCCGGCTTCGCGGCCTCGTCGGAATCCGCGTCCGACGAACAGCCGGTCAGCGCGGACGCGGCCAGCAGGACGGGCACCAGCCCGCGAACCGTACGACGTGTCATGGCCATCCCCGCCTCTTGATCGTTTGCGCGCAAGGTACACCGGGGCGTACGGGCGCTCGTACGGAGGTCCGTGCGGCGGCGACTACGCTGGAAGACCGGAGTCTTCCTCTTAGCTGGAGCGTTCGTGGCCGTCAACCTCATCAATGTCGAGCAGGTCAGCAAGGTCTACGGCACCCGTGCCCTGCTCGACGGTGTCTCCCTCGGCGTCTCGGAGGGCGACCGGATCGGTGTCGTCGGCCGCAACGGCGACGGCAAGACGACCCTCATCCGCATGCTCGCCCGGCTGGAGGATGCCGACACCGGCCGCGTCACGCACAGCGGCGGCCTGCGGCTGGGCGTCCTCACCCAGCACGACTCGCTCGACCCCGAGGCCACCATCCGCCACGAGGTGATCGGCGACCTCGCCGACCACGAGTGGGCGGGCAGCGCCAAGATCCGCGACGTGCTGACCGGCCTCTTCGGCGGGCTCGGCCTGCCGGGCTTCGAGAACGGCCTGGACACCGTCATCGCCCCGCTCTCCGGCGGCGAGCGGCGCCGGATCGCGCTGGCCAAACTGCTCATCGCCGAGCAGGACCTGATCGTCCTGGACGAGCCGACCAACCACCTCGACGTCGAGGGCATCGCCTGGCTCGCCGGCCATCTGCGCGCCCGCCGCTCCGCGCTGGTCTGCGTCACCCACGACCGCTGGTTCCTGGACCAGGTCTGCACCCGCATGTGGGACGTGCAGCGCGGCACGGTGCACGAGTACGAGGGCGGCTACAGCGACTACGTGTTCGCCCGCGCCGAACGGGAGCGGATCGCCGCGACCGAGGAGGTCAAGCGGCAGAACCTGATGCGCAAGGAGCTGGCCTGGCTGCGGCGGGGCGCCCCCGCCCGCACCGCCAAGCCCCGCTACCGCATCGAGGCCGCCAACGAGCTGATCGCGGACGTGCCGCCGCCGCGCGACACCAGCGAGCTGATGAAGTTCGCCAACGCCCGGCTCGGCAAGACCGTGTTCGACCTGGAGGACGTCACCGTCCAGGCCGGCCCCAAGACCCTGCTCCAGCACCTGACCTGGCAGCTCGGCCCCGGCGACCGCATCGGCCTGGTCGGGGTCAACGGCGCCGGCAAGACCTCGCTGCTGCGGGCGCTCGCCGAGGCCGCCCGCACCGAGGGCGAGGTGCAGCCCGCCGCCGGGAAGATCGTCGTCGGCAAGACCGTCCGGCTCGCCTACCTCTCCCAGGAGGTCCACGAGCTGGACCCGAACCTGCGCGTGCTGGAGGCCGTCCAGCAGGTGCGGGACCGGGTGGACCTCGGCAAAGGGCGCGAGATGACCGCCGGACAGCTCTGCGAGCAGTTCGGCTTCGCCAAGGAGAAGCAGTGGACGCCCGTCGGCGACCTCTCCGGCGGTGAGCGGCGCCGGCTCCAGATCCTGCGCCTGCTGATGGACGAGCCCAACGTGCTCTTCCTGGACGAGCCGACCAACGACCTCGACATCGAGACCCTGACCCAGCTGGAGGACCTGCTCGACGGCTGGCCCGGCTCCATGATCGTGATCTCCCACGACCGGTTCTTCATCGAGCGCACCACGGACCGGGTCATGGCCCTCCTCGGCGACGCCTCGCTGCGGATGCTGCCGCGCGGCATCGACGAGTACCTGGAGCGCAGGCAGCGCCAGGCCGAGACGTCCGCCCCCGCGACCGCTCCGGCCGCCGCGCGGACCGCGGCCCCGGTGCCCGCCGTCTCCGCGCAGGCGGCCCGCGCGGCCAAGAAGGAGCTCCAGAAGGTCGAGCGGCAGCTGGAGAAGATGTCGACCCGCGAGACGACCCTGCACGCCCAGATCGCCGAGAACGCCACGGACTTCGAGAAGGTGGCGAAGCTGGACGCGGAGCTGCGCGAACTGGTCGCGGAACGCGACGTGCTGGAGATGCGCTGGCTGGAACTGGCCGAGGACGCCTGACCGTCGTCACGTGTGGGGCGGGTGGTACAAAGAACGCTTGCCCGGCGCGGGCCAGGACCGCGCCACTTACACCGCAGGGGGACGGGTCCGATGAGCCAGCCGCCCGGACAGCAGCCGCCGCAGGGCGAGTTCGGAGCACCGTACGATCCGGCGACCGGCCCGTACCCCCAGCCGCCGGCCCCGGCCGGCTACGGCTGCCCGCCACAGGGTCACGGACAGCCCCGGCCGGGCCCGTACGACCAGCAGCCCGGCCCGTACACGCAGCCGGGGCTGCACCACATGCCCACCCAGCAGCAGTACGCCGGCCCCGCGCCCGGCGGGCCGCGGGGCCGGGTCGCGAAGATCGTCGGGGCCGTGGTCGCCGTGGCGCTCCTCGCGGGCGGCGGGATCTGGTTCGCCACCGGCGGCGACGGGGGCAACGACAAGCCCCTCGCCGGGCCGACCCGCTCCGCGAAGCCCACCGTGGCGCCGTCCCCGACCAAGGGCGGCGCCACCGGGAAGCCGGTGGCCGGCCCGGAGGAGCAGGCCCGGGCCATCAACGCCGGGGTCAGGCCCGGCGAGGCGAAGGTCGCCTGGATCCAGAGGGGTGGCATCGACCTGCCGCGCAACGGCTCGGACGTGTTCGGTCCCTGGTTCGCCGGGGACACCGTCGCCAAGGCCATGTTCCACACGGTCTCGGGCTACTCGGTCTCCGACGGCACCGTCCGGTGGAGCCTGCGGCTTCCCACCCAGATGTGCGCGGCCCCCTCGCAGCCCACCGCCGACGGCAAGATCGTCCTCGGGCTCAGGCACGACGCCACCGAGGGCGCCGACTGCGACACCCTCCAGATGGTCGACCTGAGGACCGGCACGGCCGGCTGGCGCAAGTCGTACGTCCGCAAGGGGGTCTGGGACGGACTCTCCGACCTTGCGATGTCCACCAACGGCGACACCGTCACCGTCGGCCGCACCAGCCGGACCGAGGGCTTCCGGGTCAGCGACGGCAAGCCGCTCTTCGGCGAACGGCCCGGCAGGTGCCAGCCGTTCGGCCTCGCCAGCGGACCGGTGGCCATCGCCGCGGTCAGCTGCCACACCGCCGACGACGAGTACAAGGACCAGCAGCTCCAGCGGATCGACCCTGCCACCGGCAGGACCCTGTGGGCGTACAAGCTCAAGAAGGACTGGGAGGTCGGGCAGATCTATTCGGTCAGCCCGCTGGTCGTCTCGCTCAAGCGGCCGGACAAGTGGGCCATCCTCGTGCTCAACGCCGACGGCACCTACCGCTCCCAGCTCTCCGGCGGACCGGGCGACTACCAGGTCAAGTGCGACGAGGACCTGACGTCGCTCAGCCGGAACCTGGACGGCTGCGTGGGCGTGGCCGCCGACGCGAACACCTTCTACATGAGCACCAGGACCGACGCGGTCGCCGGTCACGGCAACAAGATCGTCGCGTTCGACCTCGCCACCGGCACGTTCCGCTGGTCCGCCGGCGGCCCGGGCGGACAGACCGCCGTCCCCCTGCGCACCGAGGGCGGGAAGCTGCTGATGTACGTGGAGGCGATGAAGGGCAGGGGCGGCGGGATCGCCACCCTGCCCGCGACCGGCGGCACCCCGGAATTCGTGCTGCGCCACCCGGTGTCGGGCGTCGGCCTGGAACGCGACTTCATCGCACCGCGCATCGTGTACACCGGCGGACGCACCCTGCTGACGCAGACACGGATCAGCGGCATCAGCGGCGACGACGAGGTGGACATGCGCTCCATGGTGGTCTTCGGCGGCTGACGGCCCGAAGCATCACGACGGCATCACGGCCCGGTCCTCCCTTGGGAACAGGGGCGGACCGAACCGGAGGGCGCCCTCGGACGGGTGGTACAAAGAAGTCCCGCTCGACTGACGTGACACTGCGGGATCCATGCCCGATTCGCTCCATTCCGCCGTGGTCCAGGGGGTCTTGCCCCGGGGTGCCGGCGGGATCGCGGGGGAGTCCGGAACGGGCACCGGACCGCACGAAGGGGGACGCGCTGATGACCCAGCCGCCCGGACAGCAACCGCCGCAGGGAGGCTTCGGCGCTCCGCAGGAGCCGCCGCACGGGGTACCGCAGCCGCCCCAGGGCCCGCCGCAGACTCCGCCGCCGCCCGCCGCGCCGCCCCAGGCCCCCGCCGCGCCGCCGACCCCGCAGCCGGGCTACGGCTACCCGCAGCAGCCCGGCCCGTACGGCCAGCAGCAGCAGCCGGGCCCCTACGGCCAGCCGCAGCAGCCCGGCCCCTACGGGCAGCAGCAGCCGGGCCCGTACAACCAGCAGCCGGGTCCGTACGGGCAGCAGCCGGGTCCGTACGGCCAGCAGCCGCAGGCCGGTTACGGCTTCCCGCCGCAGCAGCAGCCCGGCGTGCCCGTGCCGCCCGGCCCCGGCGGCGGCGGCCCGTCCAAGCGCAAGCCGGCCATGATCATCGGCGCCGCGGTCGCCGCGCTCCTGGTCATCGGCGGCGGCGTGTACTTCGCGACGAGCGGGGGCGACGGCGACGACGACAAGCCGGTCGCCAAGAAGAGCGAGCAGGTCGCGAAGCCGTCCGGGTCGGCCTCCGTCGACCAGGGCGACGGCAACGGCACCGGCCGGGAGGAGGACGACGACCTCAACAGCGGCCGCAAGGACGGCGAGGCCAAGGTCCTCTGGCTCCAGAAGAACGACGTCGACCTCCCGCGCAACGGCGCGACCGTCTACGGTCCCTGGATCGCCGGCGACACCATCGTCAAGGGCATGTACCGCACGGTCTCCGGCTACTCGGTCGCCGACGGCAAGCAGGCGTGGACGCTCAAGCTGCCCGCCGACATCTGCTCCGCGCCCGAGCAGACCACCGCCGACGGCAAGATCGTCATCGCGATCAAGAACGGCACCACCGACAAGGCCGACTGCTCCGCCCTCCAGCAGATCGACCTCAACACGGGCAAGGCCGGATGGAAGAAGGAGGTCAAGAAGAGCAGCCTCTTCGACATGATGTCCGACCTCTCCATGGCCATCAGCGGCGACACCGTCACGGCCGGCCGCACCGGCACGTCCAACGCCTACCGGGTCAGCGACGGCAAGGAGGTCTTCGGCAAGCGGGGCGGCAACTGCGAGCCGTTCGCCTTCGCCGGCGGCCCCAAGCTCATCGCCGCGGTCAACTGCCGCACGGACGACTTCGACAACCCGCAGCACGAGATCGAGGAGCTCGACCCGAACACCGGCAAGGCGAAGTGGACCTACAAGGCCGCGCGCGGCTGGGAGGTCGACAAGGTCTACTCGGTGAGCCCGCTCATCGTCTCCTTCACCAAGGGCGACAGCGACGACAAGAAGTGGACCGTTGTCGCGCTCCGCGAGAACGGCACGCTGCGCTCCCAGCTGAAGAGTGACAAGGGCGACAAGTTCTCCCCGCAGTGCGGCGGCGGCTTCTCCATCTTCGGCCAGCAGCTCCAGGCTGCACCGGCGTCGCGGCCGACGCCAACACCTTCTACATGTCCACGACGGACGACTCGAGCGGCTCCGCCCGCACCAACAAGGTCGTCGCGTTCAACCTGAACACCGGCAGGACGAAGTGGAAGGCGGACGCCCCCGCCGAGGAGACCATGAAGCCGCTCGGCATGGAGGGCGGCAACATCGTGCTCTACGTCGAAGGCGGCTACAGCAAGGGCGGCGGCATCGCGACCCTCTCCCCGGCCGGCGGCAGCCCGAAGACGGTGCTCAAGCACCCGGACTCCACCTCGGAGATCGAGCGCTCCTTCTACAACCCGAAGATCCTCTACGCGGACGGGCGTTCGTTCATCACGAGCGGGCGGGTCAGCGCGAGCAACGACAAGGAAGAGCTGGAGACGAAGACCATGATGGCCTTCGGCAACTGACGGCTCACCCCGCCCGGACGAACCCGACCGACCCCCCTTCCCCGAGGTACGCAACGCCATGACCCAGCCGCCCCAGCAGCCGCCCAACGACCCGCCCCAGGGCGGCTTCGGCGCGCCGCAGGACCCGCCGCCCGGCGGATTCGGCGCCCCGCAGGACCCGCCCGCCGGCGGATTCGGTGCCCCGCCCCCGCCCCCCGGCCCGCCCCAGCAGCAGCCGGACTACGGCTACCCGCAGCCGCCCACCCAGCCCGGCTACGGCTTCCCGCAGGGGCAGCCGCCCACGCAGCCGGGCTACGGCTTCCCGCAGGGCCAGCCGCCCACCCAGCCCGGCTACGGCTTCCCGCAGCAGGGCCGGCAGCAGCCGTACGGCTACCCGACCGCACCGATGCAGCCGGCCCACCAGCCGCCGCAGCAGGGCGGCAGCGGGAAGAAGTTCTCCACCCAGGCGCAGATCATCGTCGCCGCCGTGGTCGCGGTCGCCCTGATCGTCGGCGGCGGCATCTGGTACGCCTCCAGCGGCGGTGACGGCAAGAAGGACGAAGCGGGCTCCTCCGCCGGCACCTCCGGCGAGAACAAGGGAGGCAAGGGCGACGACGGCGGGAAGGGCGGCTCCACCGGCGGCAAGGAGAAGGCCCCGGCGAACGTCGACTCGGCCGTCGGCCTCCAGCTCCCGCAGCCCAAGGTCACCGACGTCACCACCGTCGACGGCTCCTGGATCACCGACAAGGCGTACGTGAAGACGGGCGTCAACGAGATCGTCGGCTACGACCTGGACAAGGGCACCAAGCTCTGGTCGATCCCGCTGGACGGCCAGGTCTGCGCCGCCTCCCGGCACATGAGCAAGGACTACAGGACCGCCATCCTCTTCGAGGAGGCCAAGCGGACGAAGGCCAAGAACTACCAGCAGTGCAACAAGGTCGGCGGCCTCGACCTGGCCACCGGCAAGCTGCTGTGGAGCAAGTCGGTCACCGCCACCACCAGTGGTGACCGGCCGGTCCGCTTCGAAGAGGTCACCCTCAGCGGCACCACCGTCGCCGCCGGCGGCTCCGGCGGCGGCGCCGCCTTCAAGCTGGACACCGGTGCCGAGCTCTGGAAGCCGAAGGTCAGCACCGACGGCTGCTACGACCAGGGCTACGGCGGCGGCGAGGCCCTGGCCGTCGTCCGCAAGTGCGGTACGTACGACGACCCGCAGCTCATCATCCAGGCGCTGAACCCGACGACGGGCGCCCCGCTCTCCTCGTACAAGATGCCGGCCGGTGTCGACTACGCGAGCATCGTCTCCACCAAGCCGCTCGTCGTCGCCGCCGACGTCGGTGAGACCGCCGGCGACGGCAGCAGCATCTCGGACTTCTTCTCGATCGACGAGGCCACCGGCAAGCTGAAGATCCGCATCTCCGCCGACGCCGAGAAGTACGCGGCCCGGTGCGGCTCCACCGAGGTCGAGCAGTGCCAGCACCTCGCCGTCGGCAACAACCGCATCTACCTGCCGACCGAGGAGCACGAGGGCACCGGCGAGAGCTTCAGCCGGACGAACGAGATCGTCTCCTTCGACCTCACCACCGGCAAGCAGACCGGCGACCGGGCCGACGCGGGCGAGAAGTTCACGATGTTCCCGCTGCGCATGGACGGCAAGAACATCATCGCGTACCGGGAACCCCCGTACGACAAGGGCGGTGAGATCGTCTCCATCGACGGCAGCACCTTCGAGCAGACGGTCCTGATGCGCAACCCGTCCGACAAGGCCGTCCGGGACGCGGAGACCAGCTTCACCCCGGACTACGCGGAGTTCCGCTACGAGCAGGGACGCTTCTTCATCTCCGAGACGATGATCAGCGCACCGCGCAAGAGCTCGCTGGACGACAAGGAGTACCTGGTGGTGTCCTTCCACACCAGCTGAGCGCGCATCACATGTGGGGGTGGAACCGGCCGGTCCCACCCCCACACGCGTACCCGGACGTGTAACTTGCAGGCCCTGGAGGGCCGGGGGGCCCGTGCCGTGGTGACGGGGGGAATGGGGCGATGGGTGTCCGGCTGATGGTGGTGGACGACCACCGACTGCTCGCCGAGGCGCTGGCCTCGGCGCTGAAGCTGCGCGGCCACCGCGTGCTGGCCGCCGCCGCGCCCACCACCGGGGCGGCGGACCTCGTCGTCGGACGGGCCCCGGAGGTCTGCCTGTTCGGCACCGCGTCACCCGCCGTGCCCGGCACGTTCGACCCCGTCGTCCGGATCCGGCGCGAGCGCCCGCAGACCGCGGTGGTCGTGCTCGGCCCGGTCCCCAGCCCGCGCGGGATCGCCGCCGCGTTCGCGGCCGGGGCCGCCGGGTACGTCCGGCACGACGAGCGGATCGAGGGCGTGGAGCGCGCCATGGTCAAGGCCAGGGCCGGGGAGGCGGCCATCGCGCCCCAGCTCCTCCAGGGGGCCTTCGCCGAACTGCTCGACCCGGTGGCCCAGCCCGACGACGAGGGCCGCCGGCTGCTGCGGCTGCTCACCCCGCGCGAGGTCGAGGTGCTGGTCCGGGTCGCGGAGGGTGAGGACACCCGGCTGATCGCGGCCGGGATGCGGATCGCGCCGAGCACCGCCCGTACGCACGTCCAGCGCGTCCTGATGAAGCTCGGCGTCGGCTCCCGGCTGGAGGCCGCCGCCCTGGCCGCCCGGACCGGCCTGCTGGACCGGGCGGCGGTTACACGCCAGGGGCCGGACCCCGTCGGCTGACGGTGTCCGGCCCCTGTGGCGCAACACGCCCTAGCTCGCCGGGGTGTCCTCCGGCGCGGGCTCCGGGGCCTGGGCCGGGCGCAGCTTCATCCAGACCAGGAAGAACAGGCCGAGCACCAGCATGGCGAGGCCGGTCCAGAGGTTGATGTGGACGCCCTGGGCCTTCTTCAGGTCCTCGTCGGACGGGCTGATCCCGGCGATCGTCACGATGATCCCGTAGACCACGAAGAGGCCGCCGATGATCCGCCGGATGTCGAAGAGGCGGGCCGCCGTGGCGGACTTCTGCTCCAGGTCGGAGACTTCCTTGTGCAGGTCGGACATGGTGGGTTGCTCCGATCAGAACGAGTAGGGGACGTAGCACAGGGCGGCGAGCACGATGGCTCCCCAGCCCAGGAGTGCGGGCCTGCGGTACCAGGCGCTGTCGCCCTCCTCGGGCACCTCGGGGGCGCCCGGGGACTCGGTTCCGTAGACGAGGCCGGCGAGTTCGGCCTCGGGCTTGGGAGCGGTGAAGAGCGTGACCGCGATCATGACGACCGCGCCGGCGACGAAGCCGACGATCGCGGAGACGAAGTTGGCGCCCTGGTCGCTCGGGATGTCGATGACACCCTGCTTGTAGATGACGAAGTAGTTGACCATCGCGGCCGTGGTGCCCGCGAGCAGGCCCCAGACACCGGACTTCATCGAGGCGCGCTTCCAGAACATGCCGATGATGAAGACGACGAAGAGCGGGACGTTGAAGAACGAGAAGAGCGTCTGGAGGTAGCTCATGATGTTCGAGAAGCTGGCGGCGATGAACGCGGTGCCGATGGATGCCAGCACGCCGAGCGCCGTGATCAGCCGGCCGAAGCGCAGGTAGTACGCGTCCGGCTGGTCCTTCTTCACGTACCGCGCCCAGATGTCCGTGGTGAACACGGTGTTGAACGACGAGACGTTGGCGGCCATGCCCGCCATGAACGCGGCGAGCAGACCGGTCACCGCGATGCCGAGCACCCCGTTCGGCAGCAGCTCGCGCATCAGCAGCGGGATCGCGTCGTTGTACGTGGTGCCGGAGCCGTCGGTGCCGATGTTGGGCACGACCACGGCGGCGACCAGGCCGGGGATCATCACGGCGAAGACGATGAACATCTTCGGGAAGGCCGCGATCAGCGGGGTGCGCTGGGCGGCCGAGAGGTTCTTCGCGGACAGGGCGCGCTGCACCTCGGCGAAGTTCGTCGTCCAGTAGCCGAAGGAGAGCACGAAGCCGAGGCCGAGGATGATCGTCAGCCAGTTGGCGCCGAGCGGGTTGGCGTCACCGATGCCGGTGCCGCCCCAGGCCGACATGAAGTTGGAGCCGTGCTTGGACGTCAGCGAATCGCTCAGCCCGTCCCAGCCGCCGACGCGCTTGAGGCCCAGCAGGGTCAGCGGGATCAGCGCGGCGAGGATGACGAAGAACTGGAGCACCTCGTTGTAGATCGCGGAGGAGAGCCCGCCGATCGTGATGTAGACGAGGACGAAGAGGCCCGCGACGACGATCGCGACCCACTGCGGCCAGCCGAGCAGCGCCTCCACGACGATCGACAGGGCGTACAGGTTGACGCCCGCGATCAGGATCGCCGAGAAGGCGAAGAGTATGGAGCTCAGCAGGTGCGCGGACTTGTCGAAGCGCTGGAGCAGGAACTCCGGCACCGAGCGCACCTTCGAGCGGTAGTAGAACGGCATCATCACGAGGCCGAGGAAGACCATCGCGGGGATGGCGCCGATCCAGTACCAGTGCACCACCGCGACGCCGTACTGCGCGCCCGTCGCCGCCATGCCGAGGATCTCGGTGGCGCCGAGGTTCGCCGCCACGAAGGCCAGACCGGTCACCCATGCAGGCAGTGACCGTCCGGAGAGGAAGAAGTCGAGGCTGGTCTTGACACTCGCCCGGGCGGCGAAGCCGATGCCGAGCACCACGACGAAGTAGATCGCCAGGATCGTGTAGTCGAGCCCGTTCGTGGGGAGCCGGAGCTCTGCTGCCAGATATTGCATGTGGGGGTCTCGCTTCGTTGCGCGAACTGAACTCGAAGGAAACTACGCTCTTGTGTTCAGAAAGTGAACAGTTCCCAAGAGGTTCTTTGTTTGTTTGTGATCGTATTGGCGGAATCGCAGCGTTCAAGCGGCCGTGATCCCCTTCGCACCGCCCGTATGCCCCCGACGTCGACTCATTGACGCATCTGTTGACTTGTGGTTCATTGTGTTGACTTATGTTGGGTGGGAGGAGACTGGTGAAGAAGACGGTTACGACGCTCGCCGACGGCCGGGAGCTGATCTACTACGACAGCCGCGACGACCTCGTGCGCGAGGCCGTCGACCCGCGCCCCCTCGACGCCGTCTCCACCTCGTCCGAGATCCGGCGCGACCCCCTCCTCGGCGACAGCGTGGCCATCGCCTCGCACCGCCAGGGCCGGACCTACCACCCGCCCGCCGACGAGTGCCCGCTGTGCCCCTCGCGCGAGGGGCGGCAGAGCGAGATCCCGGAGTCCGACTACGACGTCGCCGTCTTCGAGAACCGCTTCCCCTCGCTCGCCGGCGACTCCGGCCGCTGCGAGGTCGTCTGCTTCACCTCCGACCACGACGCCTCGTTCGCCGACCTCACCGAGGAGCAGGCGGGCCTCGTCCTGGACGCCTGGACCGACCGCACCGCGGCCCTGGCCCGGCTTCCCCAGGTCAAGCAGGTGTTCTGCTTCGAGAACCGGGGCGCCGAGATCGGCGTCACGCTCGGCCACCCGCACGGCCAGATCTACGGCTACCCCTTCGTCACCCCGCGCACCGAGCTGATGCTCCGCTCGATGGCCGCCCACCACGCGAAGACCGGCCGCAACCTCTTCGACGACGTGATCGCCCGCGAGGAGGAGGACGGCTCCCGGATCGTGCTCGCCACCGCGCACTGGATCGCCTTCGTCCCGTACGCGGCCCACTGGCCGTACGAGGTCCACCTCCACCCGCGCCGCCGCGTCGCCGACCTGCGGGAGCTGGACGAGGAGGCGCGCACGGAGTTCCCACAGGTCTATCTGGAACTGTTGAGGCGATTCGACCGGATCTTCGGACCCGGAGAGCCGCCGACCCCGTACATCTCCGCCTGGCACCAGGCGCCGTTCGAGGTCCCCGGGCGTGAGGACTTCGGGCTCCACCTCGAGCTTTTCACCATCCGACGGACCTCCGGCAAGCTGAAGTTCCTCGCGGGTTCCGAATCCGGCATGAGCGTGTTCATCAACGACGTGCCGCCGGAGACCGCGGCCCAGCGACTGCGAGAGGTAGCGAGCCAGTGAGCAAGACCCCGAAGAAGTACCTGGTCACCGGTGGTGCCGGTTACGTGGGCAGTGTCGTCGCCCAGCACCTGCTTGAGGCCGGCCACACCGTCACCGTCCTGGACGACCTCTCCACCGGCTTCCGCGAGGGCGTCCCGGCCGGGGCCGACTTCATCGAGGGCCGCATCCAGGACGCCGCGAAGTGGCTCGACCCCTCCTACGACGGGGTCCTCCACTTCGCCGCGTACTCCCAGGTCGGCGAGTCCGTCACCGACCCCGAGAAGTACTGGCTCAACAACGTCGGCGGCTCCACCGCCCTGCTCGCCGCGATGCGCGACGCCGGGGTGCGCACCCTGGTCTTCTCCTCCACCGCGGCGACCTACGGCGAGCCGGTCTCCAGCCCCATCACGGAGACCGACCCCACCGCCCCGACCAGCCCGTACGGCGCGACCAAGCTCGCCGTCGACCACATGATCACCGGGGAGGCGGCCGCCCACGGCCTGGCCGCCGTCTCGCTGCGCTACTTCAACGTGGCCGGGGCGTACGGCGACTGCGGCGAGCGGCACAGCCCCGAGTCCCACCTCATCCCGCTGGTGCTCCAGGTCGCCCTCGGACAGCGCGAGTCGATCTCCGTCTACGGCGACGACTACCCCACCCCGGACGGCACCTGCGTCCGCGACTACATCCACGTCGCGGACCTGGCCGAGGCGCACCTCCTCGCCCTCGACGCCGCCACCCCGGGCGAGCACCTGATCTGCAACCTCGGCAACGGCAACGGCTTCTCGGTCCGCGAGGTCATCGAGACGGTCCGCGAGGTCACCGGCCACCCCGTCCCCGAGACCGCGGCCCCGCGCCGCGCCGGCGACCCGGCCGTCCTCGTCGCCTCCGCCGCCACCGCCAGGGAGCGGCTCGGGTGGCAGCCGTCCCGCGCCGACCTGGCCGGAATCGTCTCCGACGCCTGGACGTTCGCCCGCCGAGAGGAGCCCACCGCACCATGACCGAGGACCACGCAGAGCTCACCGCTTCCTTCACCGCGCTGTACGGAAGCGAGCCCGAGGGGATCTGGGCCGCACCCGGCCGGGTCAACCTGATCGGCGAGTACACCGACTTCAACGACGGCTTCGTCATGCCGCTCGCCCTCCCGCACACCGCGCGCGCCGCGGTCGCCCGCCGCACCGACGGCGAGCTGCGGCTGCACTCCACCGATGTGCCCGGCGGCGTCGTCCGGCTCCGCGTGGACGGGCTGACCCCGAACGAGGGCCACGGCTGGGCCGCCTACCCGGCCGGCGTCGTCTGGGCGCTGCGCGAGGCGGGCCACGAGGTCACCGGTGCCGACATCCAGCTGACCTCGACCGTCCCCACGGGCGCCGGGCTCTCCTCGTCCGCCGCCCTCGAAGTGGTCACCGCCCTCGCCCTGAACGACCTCTTCGGCCTCGGGCTCGACGCTGCCGAACTCGCGGTCGTCGCCCAGCGCGCCGAGAACGCGTTCGTCGGCGTCCCCTGCGGGGTCATGGACCAGATGGCGTCCGCCTGCTGCACCGAGGGCCACGCCCTGCACCTGGACACCCGGGACCTCGGCCGCCGCCAGGTCCCCTTCGACCTGGCCGCGCACGGGCTGCAACTCCTGGTCGTCGACACCCGGGTCAAGCACGCGCTCGGCGACGGCGCGTACGCGGAGCGCCGGGCCGGCTGCGAGGAGGGCGCCCGCCTGCTCGGGACAGGCACCCTGCGCGACCTGCCGTACGAGGAGCTGGGCGCCGCCCTGGACCGGCTCGCGGCGTCCGGCGCGGACGAGTCCGTCGTGCGGTACGTGCGCCATGTGGTCGGCGACAACCAGCGCGTCGAGCAGGTCATCGCCCTGCTCGACGCGGGCGACGTGCGCGCGGCGGGCCCGGTCCTCACGGCGGGGCACGTCTCGCTCCGCGACGACCTGCGGGTCTCCTGCGTGGAGCTCGACCTCGTGGTCGAGGCGGCCAACGCGGCCGGGGCCCTCGGGGCCCGGATGACCGGGGGCGGCTTCGGCGGCTCGGCGATCGTGCTGGTCGAGGAGGAGCGGGCGGACGCGGTGACCAAGTCCGTCCTGGAGGCGTTCACCGCGGCCGGCTACGGCACCCCGGGCGTCTTTCCCGCGGTGCCGTCGGCCGGGGCGCGCCGGCTGGCCTGACCCGGGGTCAGCCGAATTCCTTGGTGAGGGTGTACTCCGTGACGCCCGGCGGGAAGTCCTCGACCTGTCCGCGCACCTCGTAGCCCTGCTTCCGGTAGAAGCCGGGGGCCTGGAAGTCCCAGGTCTCCACCCGGGAGCGGGCGCAGGCCCGGTCCTCCCGGGCCACTCGTTCCGCCTCGGCGAGCAGCCGCGCGCCGAGGCCGGAGCCCCGGTGCGCGGTATCGACCCACAGCAGTTCCAGGTGGAGCCAGCTCGCCCAGGTCCGGGCAGCGAGACCGCCCGCGAGGCGCCCCTCCGCGTCCAGCGCCCAGACGTGCAGCGGCTCCGCCTCCGCGTCCGGGCGCCGGCGCAGGGCGCTCATGTGCGGTGAGCGCGCGGTGTTGTCGTCGCGCAGCAGCCGGTGCAGCTGCGCATGCCGTTCCTTGTCCACTTCTGTCTCAAGATGGAACATGCGCCCCAGCCTAGGGCGCACCCCTGGACAACTTCCGCCAATTACCGTCTCCCCGAGGCGCACGCCCGTACGCTGAGCGCGGCGGGGACCCTGCGTCGGGCACCCCGTCATTCACAGCATGGGGGTGCCTGTGGCCCGTATCCGGGTTCTCGTGGTGGACGACCACCGGATCTTCGCCGAATCGCTCGCCGCCGCGCTCGCGGCCGAGCCCGACGTCGAGGTGGCCGCGGCCGGCAGCGGCCCGGCGGCGCTGCGCTGTCTGGAGCGCGCGGCGGCCGAGGGCCGCGGGTACGACGTGCTGCTGGCCGACGCGGAGCTCGGCGCCCTCGCCGCGCCCGCCCGTACCGGCCCGTTCCCGGTGCCCGCCCCGCGCTCCGGACCGGGCCGCTCCGGTCCGGTCGACGGGATCGCCCTGGTCGGCGCGGTCCGCCTGGCGCGTCCCTCGGTGCGTACGGTGGTGCTCGCCGAGAAGGACGACCCGGCCCGGGCCGCGCTCGCCCTCCAGGCCGGGGCCTGCGGCTGGGTCGCCAAGGACAGCTCGCTGCAACGGCTGCTGGCGGTGATCCGGGGGGTGCTGCGCGACGAGACGCATCTGCCCGCCGCCCTGCTGACGGGGGTGCTGCGCGAGCTGCTGACCGACCGCAAGCACCGCACCGAGAGCGAGAAGCTGGTCGAGTCGCTGACTCCGCGCGAGCGCGAGGTGCTGCGGTGCATGGTGGCGGGCCTGGGCCGCAAGGCGGTCGCGGAGCGGCTGTTCCTCTCCCCGCACACCGTGCGGACGCACATGCAGAACGTGCTGGGGAAGCTGGGCGTGCACTCGACGCTGGCCGCCGTGGCGCTCGCCAGACGCGCGGGCGTCGGCCCCGTCGACCTGGAGGAGCCGGCGCTATCCGGGGATGTTGTCGAACGGGGCAGTCAACTGGCGTAGCAGCCCGGCGAGTTCGGCGCGCTGCTGGCGGGAGAGCTCGCCGAGGATGGCGCGCTCCTGGGCGAGGAGGCCCGCCAGGGACTGGTCGGCCTTGTCGCGGCCCTCGGCGGTGAGCCGGACCAGGACGCCGCGCCGGTCGCTGGGGTCGGGCAGCCGTTCGACCAGGTTCTTCTTGGTGAGCCGGTCGATGCGGTTGGTCATCGTGCCCGAGGTGACCAGGGTCTGGGTGAGCAGCTGGCCGGGGGAGAGCTGATACGGCGCGCCGGCCCGGCGCAGCGACGTGAGGACGTCGAACTCCCACGGTTCGAGCTGGTGCTCGGCGAAGGCGATGCGGCGGGCCCGGTCGAGGTGCCGGGCCAGGCGGGAGACGCGGCTGAGGACCTCGAGCGGTTCCACGTCGAGGTCGGGGCGCTCGCGGCGCCATGCAGCGACCAGTCGGTCGACCTCGTCCTCCATGTGGATCAGTGTAGATGGTCTGTCGACATGAAGTCTCTTGAATTCGAGTGTCTTGACATCAAGATACTTGCGACCGATCCTGGAACCCATGACCGCACCCTTCTGGGACCCGCAGCAGTACCTGCGCCACGCGGACCACCGCACCCGCCCCTTCCACGATCTCCTGGCCCGCGTCCCCGACCCGCCGGACAGCCCCGGAGACGCCCCCGCGCCCCGCATCGCCGACCTCGGCTGCGGCGCCGGCAACGTCACCGCCCTGCTCGCCGGGCGCTGGCCGCACGCCCGGATCACCGGCTACGACAACTCCCCCCAGATGCTGGAGAGGGCCCGCGCCCACGCCACGGAGCTGCTGGACTTCGCCGAGGCCGACGCGGCCGTCTGGACGCCCTCGGAGCCGTACGGCCTGATCGTCTCCAACGCCCTGCTCCAGTGGGTCCCCGGCCACGCCGCCCGCCTGCCGCTCTGGCTGGACGCCCTGCTCCCCGGCGGCACCCTCGCCCTCCAGGTCCCCGGCAACTTCGACCAGCCCTCGCACGTCCTGATGCGCGAACTCGCGGAGTCCCCGCGCTGGCGCCCCCGCCTCGGCGGCCTGCTGCGCCACGCGGACGCCGTGCTGAGCCCCGCCGGATACCTGGACGCGCTGACCGGACCCGGCACCACCGCCGATGTCTGGGAGACCACCTACCTCCACCTGCTCCCGGGCGACGACCCCGTCCTCGACTGGGTCAAGGGCACCGGGCTGCGCCCCGTCCTCACCGCACTCGCCGATGACGAGGAGGCCCGGGACGCGTTCCTCGCCGACTACCGCGACCGCCTGCGCACCGCCTACCCGCGCGGCCCGCACGGCACGGTCCTCCCCTTCCGCCGCATCTTCGCCCTCGCCCACCGGGAGCCCCGATGATCGCCTCGCTCGACCACGTCCAGCTCGCCGCCCCCGCCGGCAGCGAGGGCGCGCTGCGCGCGTACTACGGGGACGTGCTCGGCATGACGGAGATCCCGAAGCCGCCGGTGCTCGCGGCCCGGGGCGGCTGCTGGTTCGCCGCCGGACCGGTCCAGCTGCACCTGGGCATCGAGGCGGACTTCCGCCCCGCCCGCAAGGCCCACCCCGGCCTGCGCGTCACGGACATCGAGGCGTACGCGGCCCGGCTGGCCGGGCGCGGCGCCGAGGTGGCCTGGGACGACGGCCTGCCGGGCCACCGGCGCTTCTACAGCCACGACCCGGTGGGCAACCGGCTGGAGTTCCTGGAGCCGGTGGCCGGCTGACCCCGCACACACGGCGGCGCCCCGCCCCCGCGTGTGCGGGGACGGGGCGCCGTGGGTCACGCGGGCCTAGTACAGGCCGTTGTAGATGTCCCAGCCGTAGCCGATCTTGGCGCGCTTCTTGATCTCGCCGGTGCCGGTGGACGAGTAGCGGTACACGTCACCCGCGCCGTCGACGCCGACCAGGTCGGCCTTGCCGTCACCGTCGAGGTCGCCCGGAGCGGCGAACTGCTTGTACGTGTCGTAGCCGTAGCCGATCTTGACACGGGCCGAGAGCGGCTTGGTCACGCTGCCCGTGCCCTTGTACAGGTACAGGTCGCCCTTGGTGTCCCGGGCCACGACGTCCGCGAGGCCGTCGCCGCTGAGGTCACCGGCGCCGACGATCTTGTTGTACGTGTCGTAGCCGTAGCCGACCTTGACCTTGGCCGCGAACTTCGTGCCGAGCCCGTTGCCCTG
This sequence comes from Streptomyces sp. SAS_281, assembly GCF_052542855.1. Classification (NCBI taxonomy): domain Bacteria; kingdom Bacillati; phylum Actinomycetota; class Actinomycetes; order Kitasatosporales; family Streptomycetaceae; genus Streptomyces; species Streptomyces sp. SAS_281. Next base: position 33,658 of record NZ_JBMNDO010000015.1, on the reverse strand, counting down.
GTACAGGTACAGGTCGCCCGCGGTGTCGCGGGCCAGCACGTCGCCCTTGCCGTCGCCGCTCAGGTCGCCCGGGCCGGTGAGGCTGTTGTAGACCTGCCAGCCGGTGCCGATCTCCTCGGCGCCGACGTAGAGCGTGCCCTTGTAGACCTGGAGGAGCTCGGCCCAGCCGTCGTTGTCCAGCGAGGAGGCCAGCGACAGGCTCACCTGGTTCCAGCCGGTGTCCGAGCTGTCCAGCTGACGCGGGAAGAACTGCTCGTTGTTCCGGCTCTGGTACCAGTACAGGCTGCCGCCCGTGGTACGCGCCTCCAGCTCCTGCTTCCCGAACGCCGGGTTGCCGCCCGCGCCGGCGAACAGCGCCGCGGCGTTCCAGCCCTTGCCGGCCTCCTGGCGCGGGAAGGAGAGCCCGTCGCCCATGGCGCGGTAGAAGTAGAGGTCGCCGCCCGGCTTGCGGGCCATGACGTCGCCGTAACCGTCGCCGTCGACGTCGTCGAAGCCGATGATCTGGTTGTAGATGTCCCAGCCGTAGCCGGACATGGGGAGGCGACTGAACGGGGCCGTCGCGTCACCGGTGCCGAGGTAGGTGTAGATGTCGCCGCTGGGCGTACGGGTCAGGACGTCCCCGATGCCGTCGCCGTCCACGTCGTTCATGCCGACGATCTGGTCGTAGATGTCCCAGCCGGAGTACACCTTGACACCGGCCGCGAAGGGCGCGCTGTCCACGGTGCCGGTGGAGACGTAGACGTAGATGTCGCCGGAGGGCGTCCGCGCGAGCAGGTCGCCGCGGCCGTCGCCGTCCAGGTCGCCGGGGGCGACGACCTTGTTGAACTTCTGCCAGCCGTTGCCCGACCAGGTGGCGGGGCCGGCTCCGTCCGCGCCCAGGCTCCGGTGCAGCGAGAGCGTGCCGGTCGCCGAAAGCGTCAGGACCTCGGCCTTGCCGTCGCCGTCGAGGTCGCCCGGCGTGATGATGTCCTTGGACATCTCGAACGCGTCGGCACTGTCGATCTTGTACGGGTGCGAGCCGCCCTCTGCGTCCGTGCTGGCGTACACATCGCCGTCCAGGCCCCGGTACAGCTGGTCGCTGCGGCCGTCGCCGTCCAGGTCCGCGCGCGGCTTGGCCGGGACGACCGCGGAGGGGGTCTGAGCGCCCGCCGCGCCCGCCGCGCCCGACTTCTTCTTCGCCGCGGGCTTCGGCAGGTTGAGCGTCGGCTGCCCGCCGAGCTCGGCGGTGGACTGCGAGGTGGCACCGGCCGGAGCGGGCGCCGGGTCATCGGCCGAGGCCGGAGCCGCCAGCAGCATGCCGGCGGAGAGAACGAGTGCGGTGCAGGCCGCGATCCTGCGCGCGCGCTTGGAGCGCACGGCGAAGCGGCCGGGTTCCACAGAAGACAAAGCCCCCCCAGGGGTAAGTGGTGGAACGGAACCGGAGAAGACCTTCACGGGCACATCGCGTGCAAGGTGAAGCTTTCCCGGGATGTGCCCAGACTTTACAACGCCCCGTCCCCATGAACCATGGGGACGGGGCGTTCCGCGGAAGCGGCTCGGACGCCTAGTACAGGTTGCTGTAGATGTCCCAGCCGTAGCCGATCTTGACGCGCTTGCTGATCTTGCCGGTGCCGGTGGACGTGTAGCGGTACACGTCGCCCTTGCCGTCCACGCCGATCAGGTCGGCCTTGCCGTCACCGTTGATGTCGCCCGGGGCGGCGAACTGCTTGTACGTGTTGTAGCCGGTGCCGATCCTGACGCGGCCCTTGAGCGGCTTCGAGGCGACACCCGTGCCCTTGTACAGGTAGAGCGTGCCGTCCTTGGCGCGGGCCACGACGTCCGCGATGCCGTCGCCGCTGAGGTCACCGGCGCCGACGATCTTGTTGTACGCGTTGTAGCCGTAGCCGACCTTGATCCGGGACGCGAGCTTGGTGCCCTGCCCGTTGCCCTTGAACAGGTACAGGTTGCCGGACGTGGTGCGGCCGAGCAGGTCGCCCTTGCCGTCACCGCTCAGGTCGCCGGGACCCACGACGGCGTTGTAGCCGCTCCAGCCGCCGCCGAGGGTCGAGTCCCCGTTGTACAGCGTGCCCTTGTACGTCTCCATCAGGTCGGCCATGCCGTCGCTGTCGAGCGACGACGGGAAGGTGATGTTCGCCCCGGCCCACCCGCCGCTGTCGCTCGCCTTGATGCGGGCGCTCAGCTTGCCGTTGTTCATCGCGTAGTACCAGTAGAGGGTGCCGCCCTTGGTGCGGGCCATCACCTCGTTCTTGCCGAAGTCGGGATTGCCGCCCTGGCCCGCGAAGAGGGAGGAGACGTTCCAGCCCGTGCCGCCGGCCGTCCGCTTCAGGAAGGTGCCGTAGCCGGTGGACTCGTAGAAGTACAGCGTCCCGCCGGGCGTACGGGCCATCAGGTCGCCGAGGCCGTCGCCGGTGGCGTCGTCCGCGGGGATGATCTGGTTGTACGCGTCGTACCCGTAGCCGGCCTTGACGCGGGCCGCGTACGGCGACGCGGCCTTGCCGGTGCCCGCGTAGTAGTACAGGTCCCCGGCGGGCGTGCGGGCGTAGATGTCGCCGATCCCGTCGCCGTTGACGTCGTTCGCGCCGACGATCTGGTCGTACGAACCCCAGCCGTAGCCCACCTTGACGCCGGCCTTGAAGGGGGCGCCGGAGACGTTGCCGGTGGCGGCGTACAGGTAGACGTCGCCGGACGGCGTACGGGCGAGCAGGTCGCCGCGGCCGTCGCCGGTCAGGTCGCCGGCGGCGACGACCTTGTTGTACTTCTGCCAGCCGGTGCCGGACCAGTCGGCGTAGCCGGTGTTGCTGGTGCCCAGGATCTGGTGGATCGCGAGCGTGCCGGTCGCCGACAGGGTGAGCAGCTCGGGCGAACCGTCGCCGTTCAGGTCGCCCGGCGTGATGACGTCCTTGAGCCGCTCCTCGAAGTCGCCGGTGCTCACGGTGAACTCGTACGAGTCCGCCCCGTTCGCCGGAACGAGGTAGTAGTGGTCGTTGATCCCGCGGTACAGCGTGTCGCTGATGCCGTCGCCGTCCACGTCGAAACGCGGCAGGGCGGGAACGACCGCCGCCTTCACGCCGTCCACGCCCGCCGCCCGCGACTTCTTCTTCGCGGTGGGCGCGGGCAGGGTCAGCGTGGGCTGCGGGTCGGCGGCGGGGACGCGGGGCTGGGTGGCGCGGTGCGGCGCGGGCGCCGCGTCATCGGCCGAGGCCGGGGCGGCCAGCAGCATGCCGGCCGAGAGGACGAGTGCGGTACAGGCAGCGAGCCGCCGCGCGCGCTTGGTGCGTGCGGGCATGGCGCGGCCGGGTTCCACAGAAGACAAAGCCCCCCCAGGGGTACGTGGTGGAACCGGGAGAAACGTCTTCACAGGTGCATTACATGCAGGGTGAAGCTTTCCCGGGATGCCCACAGACTCTACAACTGTGTCCACTGGGACTGAAGTGGTTTACCCATGAATCATCGGCCGGCCCGGCCGCACGGCGGGCGCGCACACTGTCAGCTCTTCCGGTGCCCTATCAGCCGCGGCTTCGACTCCAGGTTCTCCAGACCGTGCCAGGCCAGGTTCACCAGATGGGCCGCGACCTCCGCCTTCTTCGGCTTGCGCGCGTTCACCCACCACTGGCCGGTCAGCGCCACCATTCCCACCAGGGCCTGTGCGTACAGCGGGGCCAGCTTCGGGTCGAAACCCCGGGCCTTGAACTCCAGGCCCAGGATGTCCTCGACCTGGGTCGCGATGTCGCTGATCAGGGACGCGAAGGTGCCCGTCGACTGGGCGACCGGAGAGTCCCGGACCAGGATGCGGAACCCGTCGGTGTACGTCTCGATGTAGTCCAGCAGCGCGAACGCCGCCTGCTCCAGGAGCTCCCGGGGGTGCCCCGCGGTCAGCGCACCCGTCACCATGTCCAGGAGCTGGCGCATCTCCCGGTCCACCACGACCGCGTACAGTCCCTCCTTGCCGCCGAAGTGCTCGTAGACGACCGGCTTCGACACCCCCGCCCGGGCCGCGATCTCCTCGACCGACGTGCCCTCGAAGCCCTTGTCGGCGAACAGGGTGCGACCGATGTCCAGCAGCTGCTCGCGGCGTTCCTTCCCGGTCATCCGCACCCGGCGGGCCCGCCGGGACGAAGGTGCACGGGTGTTCTCGCTGCTTGCGCTGGAGTCGGTCGCCACGTCGTCCATCATGCCGCGTCGGCCACCGCGCGGTTGCGCCGGGACTCGATACGGGCGTCGTCCGGCCAGCGCACGTCGTACGCCCAGCCGGCCTGCTCGAACCAGCGGATGAGCCGCGCACTCGAATCGATCTGACCGCGCATCACGCCGTGCCGCGCGCTCGTCGGGTCCGCGTGGTGCAGGTTGTGCCAGGACTCGCCGCACGACAGGACCGCCAGCCACCACACGTTGCCCGACTTGTCCCGGGACTTGAAGGGGCGCTTGCCGACCGCGTGGCAGATCGAGTTGATCGACCACGTCACGTGGTGCAGCAGCGCCACCCGTACCAGCGAGCCCCAGAAGAACGCCGTCGCCGCACCCCACCACGACATCGTCACCAGGCCGCCGACCAGCGGGGGGATCGCCAGCGAAATGATCGTGAAGGTCATGAAGTGACGCGAGATCCGGCGGATCGCCGGGTCCTTGATCAGGTCCGGCGCGTACTTCTGCTGCGGGGTCTGCTCCTCGTCGAACATCCATGCGATGTGGGCCCACCACAGACCCTTCAGCAGCGCCGGCAGCGTCTCGCCGAACCGCCACGGCGAGTGCGGGTCACCGTCCGCGTCCGAGAACCGGTGGTGCTTGCGGTGATCGGCCACCCAGCGCACCAGGGGGCCCTCCACCGCCAGCGAACCGGCCACCGCCAGGGCGATACGGAGCGGACGCTTCGCCTTGAACGAACCGTGCGTGAAGTACCGGTGGAAGCCGATCGTGATGCCGTGGCAGCCGATGAAGTACATCGCCACCAGCAGACCCAGATCGAGCCAGCTCACACCGCGGCCCCAGGCCAGCGGCACCGCCGCCACCAGGGCCACGAACGGCACGATGATGAACAGCAGGAGCGCGAGCTGCTCGATCGACCGCTTGTTGTCCCCGCCGAGCGTGGCGGAGGGAAAAGCCTGATCACCGGCCGCCGGGGCGGCGGCCTCGATCACATCGGGGCTGGTCTTCATGGGGAGTCCCCTGAGGGTGAGAACGGGACGGACAACCGTGGTTACGCACCCGTAACCTACGGCCTCGTAAGTATGGCAGCGCGAAGGCCCGCCCACGAGAGGGCGAAACACCGCGCACAGACGCACGAATACCGGGTAGACACACACCGCGTACCCCGCCCGGAGCCCCCGCTCACATGGAAGCCCGCACGGGGCGCGAACAGCACCGAAAGCACGGACACCTATCCTGGAGAGGTCGGACAGCGCGGTCCGCACCCTGCTTTCCGGGGTGGCGTCGGCATCCGCCGACCGCGGTCCCGGGTCCCGTGCACAACCACTGCAAGGAGCCGCACACTGTGAGCAGTGCCGACCAGACCCCCGCCGCCAGCCCCGAGCTGCGCGCCGACATCCGCCGCCTCGGCGACCTGCTGGGCGAGACCCTGGTACGCCAGGAGGGTCAGGAACTCCTCGACCTCGTCGAACGCGTACGCGCCCTGACCCGCTCCGACGGCGAGGCCGCGGCCGAACTCCTCGGCGACACCGGCCTGGAGACCGCCGCCAAGCTCGTCCGCGCCTTCTCCACCTACTTCCACCTGGCCAACGTCACCGAGCAGGTCCACCGCGCCCACGAGATGCGCGACCGCCGGTCCGCCGAGGGCGGCCTCCTCGCCCGCACCGCCGACCGGCTCAAGGACGCCGACCCCGAGCACCTGCGCGCCACCGTCAAGAACCTCAACGTGCGCCCCGTCTTCACCGCGCACCCCACCGAGGCCGCCCGGCGCTCCGTCCTCAACAAGCTCCGCCGCATCGCCGCCCTCCTGGAGACCCCGGTCATCGAGGCCGACCGCCGCCGCCAGGACCTCCGGCTCGCCGAGAACATCGACCTCATCTGGCAGACCGACGAGCTCCGCGTCGTACGCCCCGAGCCCACCGACGAGGCCCGGAACGCCATCTACTACCTGGACGAACTGCACGCCAACGCCGTCGGCGACGTCCTGGAGGATCTGGCCGCCGAACTGGACCGCGTCGGCGTCGAACTCCCCGCCGGCACCCGCCCCCTCACCTTCGGCACCTGGATCGGCGGCGACCGCGACGGCAACCCCAACGTGACCCCCGCGGTCACCTGGGACGTCCTCATCCTCCAGCACGAGCACGGCATCACCGACGCCCTCGAACTGGTCGACCAGCTCCGCGGACTGCTCTCCAACTCCATCCGCTACACCGGCGCCACCGACGAACTCCTCGCCTCACTCCAGGCCGACCTGGACCTCCTCCCCGAGATCAGCCCCCGCTACAAGCGGCTGAACGCCGAGGAGCCCTACCGGCTCAAGGCCACCTGCATCCGCCAGAAGCTCGTCAACACCCGCGAACGCCTCGCCAGCGGCCGCCCCCACCGCCCCGGCTGCGACTACCTCGGCACCGCGGAGCTGGTCAGCGACCTCGCCCTCATCCAGGACTCCCTGCGCCGCCACAAGGCCGGCATCGTCGCCGACGGCCGCATGGACCGCACCATCCGCACCCTCTCCGCGTTCGGCCTCCAGCTCGCCACCATGGACGTCCGCGAACACGCCGACGCCCACCACCACGCCCTCGGCCAGCTCTTCGACCGGCTCGGCGAGGAGTCCTGGCGCTACGCCGACATGCCCCGCGACTACCGGCAGAAGCTCCTCGCCAAGGAACTGCGCTCCCGCCGCCCCCTCGCACCCACCCCGGCCCCGCTCGACGCCGCCGGCGAGAAGACCCTCGGCGTCTTCCACACCATCAAGGAAGCGTTCGAGCGCTTCGGCCCCGAGGTCATCGAGTCCTACATCATCTCGATGTGCCAGGGCGCCGACGACGTCTTCGCCGCCGCCGTCCTCGCCCGCGAGGCCGGCCTCGTCGACCTGCACGCCGGCTGGGCCAAGATCGGCATCGTGCCGCTCCTGGAAACCACCGACGAGCTGCGCGCCGCCGACGTCATCCTGGACGAGATGCTCGCCGACCCCTCCTACCGGCGCCTCGTCTCCCTGCGCGGCGACGTCCAGGAGGTCATGCTCGGCTACTCCGACTCCTCCAAGTTCGGCGGCATCACCACCTCCCAGTGGGAGATCCACCGCGCCCAGCGCCGCCTGCGCGACGTCGCCCACCGCTACGGCGTACGGCTGCGCCTCTTCCACGGCCGCGGCGGCACCGTCGGCCGCGGCGGCGGCCCCTCGCACGACGCGATCCTCGCCCAGCCCTGGGGCACCCTGGAGGGCGAGATCAAGGTCACCGAGCAGGGCGAGGTCATCTCCGACAAGTACCTCATCCCCGCGCTCGCCCGGGAGAACCTGGAACTGACCGTCGCGGCCACCCTCCAGGCGTCCGCCCTGCACACCGCACCCCGCCAGTCCGACGAGGCCCTGGCCCGCTGGGACGCGGCCATGGACACCGTCTCCGACGCCGCCCACGCCGCCTACCGCAAGCTCGTCGAGGACCCCGACCTGCCCTCGTACTTCCTCGCCTCCACCCCGGTCGACCAGCTCGGCAACCTCCACCTGGGCTCGCGGCCCTCCCGCCGCCCCGGCTCAGGCGTCTCCCTCGACGGACTCCGCGCCATCCCGTGGGTCTTCGGCTGGACCCAGTCCCGCCAGATCATCCCCGGCTGGTTCGGCGTCGGCTCCGGCCTCAAGGCCCTGCGCGAGGCCGGCCTCGAGACGGTCCTGGAAGAGATGCACGAGCAGTGGCACTTCTTCCGCAACTTCCTCTCCAACGTCGAGATGACCCTCGCCAAGACCGACCTGCGCATCGCCCGGCACTACGTCGACACCCTCGTCCCCGACGAGCTCAAGCACGTCTTCGACGTCATCGAGGCCGAGCACGCCCTCACCGTGCAGGAGGTCCTGCGCGTCACCGGCGGCGAGAAGCTGCTCGACACCAACCCGGTGCTCCAGCAGACCTTCGCCATCCGCGACGCCTACCTGGACCCGATCTCCTACCTCCAGGTCTCCCTGCTCGCCCGCCAGCGCCAGGCCGCCGAAGCCGGCGAGGAGGAGGACCCGCTCCTCGCCCGCGCCCTGCTGCTCACCGTCAACGGTGTCGCCGCGGGCCTCCGCAACACCGGCTGACCCGGCACCGCACGACGACGGGGCGCGGGGAATTCCTCCCCGCGCCCCGTCGTACGTCCACGGCTCGACACCGGTCAGGAGTTGTACGCGGACTGCGCCCGCTCCAGACCCTCCGCCAACAGGCACTCCACCGCGTCCGCCGCCCGGTCCACCTCGAACGCCAGCTCCTTGCGCTCCGTGGACGAGAAGTCCTTCAGCACGAAGTCCGCGACCTGCATCCGCCCCGGCGGCCGGCCGATCCCGAACCGCACCCGGTGATAGTCCGGACCCATCGCCTTCGTCATCGACTTCAGCCCGTTGTGCCCGTTGTCCCCGCCGCCCAGCTTCACCCGCAGCGTCCCGTAATCGATGTCCAGCTCGTCGTGGACCGCCACCACATGGTCCAGCGGCACCTTGTAGAAGTCCCGCAGCGCCGCCACCGGCCCCCCGGACAGATTCATGTACGACATCGGCTTCGCGACCACCACCCGCCGGCTCAGCGGACCGGGCGGACCGATCCGGCCCTCCAGCACCTGCGCCTGCGCCTTCGGGGCACGCTTGAACCTCCCGCCGATCCGCTCGGCGAGCAGGTCGGCGACCATGAAACCGACGTTGTGCCGGTTCGCCGCGTACTCGGGGCCGGGATTGCCCAGCCCCACGATCAGCCAGGGGTCGGTGGCGTCGGACATCGCGCGAAGTCTCCTCGTTCGTACGCGTACAGCGGCGTGGACAGGAAAGTGGACAGGAAAACGGGGCGGCGGCTCCCGGAAAGGGAGACCACCGCCCCGTCAGTCAAGCAGGCGGGACGGGACTCAGCCCTCCTCGCCCTCACCCTCGGCGCCCTCGGCGGACGGCTCCTCGGCCTGCGCGGCGACGACCTGGAGCACGATGGCGTCCTCGTCACCGGCGAGCACGGAGCCCTTGGGCAGCGGGATGTCCTTGGCGAGGATCGACGCACCGGAGTCCAGGCCCTGCACGGAGACCGTGACGGACTCGGGGATGTGGGTGGCCTCGGCCTCGACGAGCAGGGTGTTCTGCACGTACTCGAGCAGGTTCCCACCGGGGGCCAGGTCGCCCTCGACGTGCACCGCGATCTCGACGTTGACCTTCTCGCCGCGCTTCACGGTCAGCAGGTCGACGTGCTCGATGTCGCCCTTGAGCGGGTTGCGCTGCACGGCCTTGGGGATGACCAGGGCGTCCTTGCCGTCGAGCTCGATGCCGATCAGGACGTTGGCGGTACGGAGCGCGAGCTGCAGCTCGTGGGCCGGCAGCGTGATGTGGACGGACTCGGCGCCGTGGCCGTAGACGACCGCGGGGACCTGCTGCGCGCGGCGCGCGCGGCGGGCGGCACCCTTGCCGAACTCGGTACGGACCTGGGCGGCGAGCTTGATCTCGGCCATGGTGGCACTCCTCGTGGGGTGACGGAAGAACGGACGGTCACCCGGCCATCAACTGGCCTGCTACGAAGAGCGCGCCGATAACGGATCGCCGTACATGAGTACGGCCTCCCTCGCCGAGCAACTCACTGAGTCTACCCGGCGGGGAGGCCGCACCCCAAAGTGGATCAACGACGGCGCACGCGCCGCCCCGGTCCCACCGCTCCTACTGCTCCTACTGCTCCTCGAAGAGGCTCGTGACCGAGCCGTCCTCGAAGACCTCGCGCACCGCGCGGGCGATCGTCGGCGCGATCGACAGCACCTTGATCTTGTCGAGCTCCAGCTCACCCGGCGTCGGCAGGGTGTCCGTGAACACGAACTCGCTGACCTTCGAGTTCTTCAGACGGTCCGCCGCGGGGCCCGAGAGCACACCGTGCGTCGCCGTCACTATGACGTCCTCGGCGCCGTGCGCGAACAGGGCGTCGGCGGCGGCGCAGATCGTGCCGCCCGTGTCGATCATGTCGTCGACCAGGACGCAGACCCGGCCCTTCACATTGCCGACGACCTCGTGCACGGTCACCTGGTTGGCGACGTCCTTGTCACGGCGCTTGTGCACGATCGCCAGCGGGGCGTCGAGCCGGTCGCACCAGCGGTCGGCGACGCGCACCCGGCCGGCGTCCGGCGAGACGATCGTCAGCTTGGAACGGTCCACCTTGGCACCCACGTAGTCCGCCAGGATCGGCAGCGCGAAGAGGTGGTCCACCGGGCCGTCGAAGAAGCCCTGGATCTGGTCCGTGTGCAGGTCGACGGTGAGGATGCGGTCCGCACCCGCCGTCTTCATCAGGTCCGCGATCAGGCGGGCCGAGATCGGCTCCCGGCCGCGGTGCTTCTTGTCCTGGCGGGCGTAGCCGTAGAACGGCACGATCACCGTGATCGAACGGGCCGACGCGCGCTTCAGCGCGTCCAGCATGATCAGCTGCTCCATGATCCACTTGTTGATCGGAGCCGTGTGGCTCTGGATCAGGAAGCAGTCCGCGCCACGTGCCGACTCCTGGAAGCGGACGTAGATCTCACCGTTGGCGAAATCGAATGCCTTCGTCGGCACGAGGCCGACACCGAGCTGGTGCGCGACCTCCTCGGCCAGCTCGGGGTGGGCGCGGCCGGAGAAGAGCATCAGTTTCTTCTCGCCGGTCGTCTTGATCCCGGTCACAGCACAGTCTCCTCAGACGTGTTCCTGGCGCCGCACGCAGATGTCCCGATGTGCAACGAGCCAGCCGAAATGGGGTGAGCATCTATCACGGTACGCGGTGCTGGACGCACCTGTTTCCGGTCAGCTTTCGCCGGCCGGCCTCTCCTCCGCCGCCTGAGCCGCCTGCGCGGCGGCGCTTCCGGGACGCTTGCGCGCCACCCAACCCTCGATATTCCTTTGCTGGCCCCGGGCCACGGCCAGCGAACCGGACGGCACGTCCTTCGTGATGACCGAACCGGCGGCGGTGTAAACCCCGTCCCCGACCGTGACAGGCGCCACAAACATATTGTCCGACCCGGTCCGGCAGTGCGACCCGATCGTCGTGTGGTGCTTGGCCACGCCGTCGTAGTTCACGAACACGCTCGCGGCGCCGATGTTGGTGTGGTCGCCGATCGTCGCGTCGCCCACGTACGACAGGTGCGGGACCTTGGTCCCCTCGCCGATCGTCGCGTTCTTCATCTCGACGTACGTCCCGGCCTTGGCCTTCGGACCCAGCTTGGTGCCCGGCCGCAGGTAGGCGTACGGGCCCACCAGCGCGCCCGGGCCCACCTCGGCGCCGTCCGCCACCGTGTTGTCCACCCGCGCGCCCGCGTGCACGACGGTGTCCGTCAGCCGCGAGTTCGGGCCGACCTCGGCGTCCTCCGCGAGATGCGTGGCACCCAGCAGCTGGGTCCCCGGGTGCACGATCGCGTCCCGCTCGAACGTCACCGTGACGTCGATCAGGGTCGAGCCGGGGTCGACCACGGTGACACCGGCCGTCATGGCGCGCTCGAGCAGCCGCTGGTTCAGCAGCCGGCGGGCCTCCGCCAGCTGGACGCGGTTGTTGATGCCCAGGATCTCCCGGTGGTCGCCCGCCACGCAGGCGCCGACCCGGTGCCCGGCCTCGCGCAGGATCGACAGCACGTCGGTGAGGTACTCCTCGCCCTGGCTGTTGTCCGTCCGCACCTGCCCCAGCGCCTCGGCGAGCAGCTTCCCGTCGAACGCGAACACCCCGGAGTTGATCTCCCGGATCGCCCGCTGCTCGTCGCTCGCGTCCTTGTGCTCCACGATCTCGGTGACCGCACCGCTCGCGGCGTCGCGCACGATCCGCCCGTAGCCGGTGGAGTCGGGGACCTCGGCGCTGAGCACGGTGACCGCGTTGCCGTCGGCGGTGTGCGTGGCGGCGAGCGCGCCCAGCGTCTCGCCGGACAGCAGCGGGGTGTCCCCGCACACGACGACGACGGTGCCCTCGACGACCCCGCCCAGCTCGTCGAGCGCGACCCGCACCGCGTTCCCGGTGCCCTTCTGCTCGGCCTGGTAGGCGGTGCGCACCTGCGCGTCGGCGCCGCCGAGGTGGGCGGTGACCTGCTCGTGCGCGTGGCCCACGACGACGACGAGGTGCTGGGGGTCCAGCTCGCGGGAGGCGGCGACGACATGACCGACGAGCGAGCGCCCGGAGATCTCGTGCAGAACCTTGGGGGTCTTCGACTTCATGCGGGTGCCCTCACCCGCTGCGAGGACGACGACGGCTGCCGGGCGTACGGAGCTCACGGATAGGCCCTTCGGCTTCGGGTGGCGGACATCCGCAGGATACCGGGGGGCGTCGGGCCGGACATGGGCGCGGGCCCCGACCGAGGCGGTCGGGGCCCGCGCGAAGAGCTCCCGGGGAAGGAATCGAACCCTCATTCAATGGACCAAAACCATTTGTCCTGCCATTAGACGACCCGGGATGGTTTTACCGTTATGTCCGATTTCCTTGATCGGCTCGTTCTGCAGCACCTACTATGCCGCACCACCAGCCCTCGATGCGACGGTACAGCTCAGCACTTTTGTTCACGCGCACCACCAGGCATCCGTGGTAACCCTCGCCGGTGTTCTTGCGGTTGGTGACGGGATTGTGCTTCTTCAGCGTCGTTTTGCCGAAGGAGCCGGACCGGCCCACTTCCTCTCTCCAGAAGCGCTCGGCGTCAGACGCGTCGGCCGATTCGTGAATGTGGACGTGGAACCGCAGGTGCTCGGCTGGGACCCCCAATAGGCGGAGCCAGGTCAGGAACACGCGGATCATGCGCGGGTCGCTGTTGACGAACGTCACCCGCTCTTGAGGCCGGTGCGGTTTGGCTTTGGTGCCTTCGGCCCAGTAAAGCCCGACCCCGAGCATGAACAACTCCCGGTCGCTCATTGCTCCGATCTCAGTGGCCGCGTCCCTCTTGGTTTGCTGACGCTCTGCCTCGCGCCGCTCCAGGGTGGCCTCCCACCCACGTCTGGCGATGGCGGAGGCATCCTCACGTGAGCGTCTCGGCGGCTTCGGCATGTCCCGGACCCACAGTGAGATCGAACTCTTCGAGCACCCCAGCTCCAGCTGGATCTGGTCATACGTCTTCCCCTCCAGCCGCAGCTCCCGAGCCCTGGCCCGCAGGTCGTCCTTCGCGTTGGGGCGCTTCGTCCACTCCGGGGGCGGCTCCCCCTCCAACAGGCGGTTGAGGATGTCGTTGTTGTCGACGTGCAGCCGGTCCCGGATCCGGCGGCGGCTCAGCCCCTCCCGCCGTAACGCCACCGCGCGCTCGCGCAGGCCCTCGAAATCCGCGTACTTGCTCGTGATCTCCGTCATGCGCCAAGCGTTGTCCGGAATCCGGACGTCCGGGTCGAATGGGCGGTCGATTCGTTATTTCGGGCGGTTGTTCCCCAATCGGCCTCCGGTCGGACGTACGACGTGCTGTGCAGGTCACCCGAAAATGGGATGCGGCCGCCCGTACGCTGGATGCCATGACCGCAACGGGGGAAGACCGGGAAGCGGCGGGTCCGACCACCCGTGGCTACTGGTGGTGGGAACGGCGACGGAGTGTCGCGCTGGATGTGGGGCTCGCGTTCGTCTCGGCGGTGGAGTGCGGGCTCGAAGGGGTGGACTTCGCGGGGGACACCGGGCTTCCGGTGGCCTTCGGAGTGGTGTTCGGGGTGGTCGCGGGGACCGTGCTGCTGGTGCGGCGGCGGTGGCCGATCGCCGTGGTACTGGTCTCGATCGCGACGACGCCCGCGGAGATGGGCTTCCTGATGGGGCTCGTCGGCCTGTACACGCTGGCCGCGTCGGAGGTGCCCCGGCGGATCACCGCGGTGCTGATGAGCATGTCCCTGGTGGGGACGTTCATCGTGACGTACGTACGGCTGCGCCAGGGCGTCGACGAGAACGCCGACTTCGGGCCCGGCGACTGGTACGTGCCCATGCTGTCCCTCTTCATGGCCGTCGGGCTGACCGCCCCGTCGGTGCTGTTCGGGCTGTACATAGGGGCCCGGCGCCGGCTGATGGAGAGCCTGCGGGAGCGCGCGGACTCGCTGGAGCGGGAGCTGTCCCTGCTCGCGGACCGGGCCGAGGAGCGGGCCGAGTGGGCCCGTACGGAGGAGCGGACCCGGATCGCACGCGAGATGCACGACGTGGTAGCCCACCGGGTGAGCCTGATGGTCGTGCACGCGGCGGCGCTCCAGGCCGTGGCGCCCAAGGACCCCGCGAAGGCCGTGCGCAACGCGGCCCTGGTCGGCGACATGGGCCGCCAGGCGCTCACCGAGTTGCGCGAGATGCTGGGCGTCCTGCGGACCGGCGAGCCGGTGCGGACCCCGGTGGACAAGGTGCCGCTGGCCTCCGTGGGCCGGGCGGCGCAGGCCGCGGCCGAGGACGGGCCGCGGCTGGACGAGGTGGAGGCGCTGGTCGGCCAGTCGCGGGCGGCGGGCATGACCGTGGAGCTGTCGGTCGAGGGCTCCGCCCGCGCGTACGCGCCGGAGGTCGAGCAGACGGCGTACCGGGTGGTCCAGGAGGCCCTGACCAACGTCCACAAGCACGCGGCGGGCGCGAAGACGTGGGTACGGCTGGCGCACCGGGGCGCCGAGGTCGCCATGCAGGTGGAGAACGGCCCGACGGACGCGGCGACGGCCGACGCGGGCCTGCCGAGCGGCGGCAACGGCCTGGTCGGCATGCGCGAACGCGTCCTCGGCCTGGGCGGCGTCTTCGTCTCGGGCCCGACGGACGCGGGCGGCTTCCGGGTCTCGGCGGTCCTGCCGGACGAGGGCGGGGCCTGAGGCCCGGCGGGGCACCGCCGGGCCGTCCGGCGCCACCCCGGCCCGTCCGGCGTTCGAGGACGGCACCGTGGCGGCGGTGGCCGCCCCCGGCGGGGTGCGTTTCCAGTCCGTCCGGCGTTTGAGGACGGCACCGCAGCGGCGGTGGCCGCCTACCCGGCGGGGTGCGTTTCCAGCCCGTCCGGCGTTTCAGGACGGCACCGTGGCGGGTGGTGCCCGCGCACTCGGCGGGGTGCGTTTCCAGTCCGTCCGGCGTTTGAGGACGGCACCGTGGCGGGTGGTGCCCGCGCACTCGGCGGGGTGCGTTTCCAGTCCGTCCGGCGTTTGAGGACGGCACCGCAGCGGCGGTGGCGGCCCACCCGGCGGGTGCGTTTCCAGTCCGTCCGGCGTTCGAGGACGGCACCGCAGCGGCGGTGGCGGCCCACCCGGCGGGTGCGTTTCCAGCCCGTCCGGCGATTGAGGACGGAACCCTCGCGGTGGTGCTCGCTCGCCCGGCGTGCACCGGCAACCCGAGGGACCCGCGGCGACCGCGCACCCCGCGCCCGGCGTGAGGCCGCGGCCCGGTGGGCCTCCTCAGCCCGAAACCAGCCGCTCCGGCTGCAACCCCGTCACCAGCGTCGCCAGCGCCGTGTCGATGTCCTGGCCGAGGTACCAGTCCCCGGTGTGGTCGATGGAGTACACCCGCCCGGTCAGGTCGATCGCGAGGACGGCCTGGCCGTCCCCCTCCTCGCCGAGCGGCGCGACCTCGGTCGCCAGCGCGCGGCCGAGGTCGCCCAGGGTGCGGGCCAGGTGCAGCCCGCTGAGCGGGTCGATGCGGACGGCCGGCGGTGCGATCTGGCGGCCCGGCGCCGTGGCGGTGATCCGGAGGCCGCCGAACTCGGCCCACGCCTCGACGGCGGCCGGGAAGACGGCGTGCTGGTGCCCGGCGGGCGAGGCGTGCGCGCGCAGGGCGTCGGCCCACTCCTCGGCCTGGCGGATGTCCCAGCGGCCCGGCGCCCAGCCGGCGGAGCGCAGGGCGGCGTCGACGGCGACGGGGAAGCGGGTGGCGGACTGGCGGTCGGGGCCGGTCTGCCGGGGCAGGTCGGTGCGGTCGTGCATGGGCGCGGTCAGCTCTTCTCTGCGGTGGTGGCCGCGCCGGTCGCGGTGAGGTCGACCGGGCGTACGCCGAAGTGGGCGAGCATGACGGCGCAGGAGCGGCAGGGCGCCGCGTAGCTGCCGTGCAGCGGGTCGCCGTCCTCGCGGATGCGGCGGGCGGTGAGCCGGGCGTGCTTGAGGGCGCGGCGGGCCTCGCCGTTGGTGAGGGGCTTGCGCTGGGCGCGCTTGGAGCGCCCGGCCTCGGCGGCGGTGAGGTGCCGGGAGAGGAGTATGGCCTCGGGGCAGCGGCCGGTGAAGCGTTCGCGCTGGCCGCTGGGGAGGGTGTCCAGGAAGTCCTGGACGAGGTGGTGGAGGACCGGCGGTTGGTCGCCCTTGCCGGCGGTGCAGGTGAGTGTTTCGCCGCGTACGGACAGGGCGGCGGCGACGGCGGGCAGGATGCCGTCGCGGCGCTGGCCGAGCCGGGGCGCGGGGCCCTTGTCGGTGCTGCTCCAGCTGAGTCGTGGGTCCCCGGTCGTGACGGTCTGTGCAGAGTGTGCGGTGTGCATGGTGCTGTGTCCCTCCCGTGCCCGCAGCGGCCGCTGCCTTCTGTGCACGCCCCCGTGTTTGCGGGTGACAGCCTGCCAAATGTGTCGGGTCCTGTGAAAGCTGGGTCGGTGAAACGTGTCTGCGTGTCGCGGATCGGTGGCGCTCCCGTCGCTCGTCCGTCACCTGGCTGTGACGTTTGGTGACGGTTGTGGCCAGGGGACGGCGGGGCCGGTTCCCGTACGGGTGACACCGCTTAGGCTGTGCCTGGACCGCCTCCTGGGCAGGTCGGTCCTCATCAGCCAGACGCAGCAGGGGGCAACCGCCATGACGACAGGTCGGCTCGGGCAGCAAGCCGCGCCACCGAACGCGGCCTACGCCGGGCAGCTCGTGCACTTCCCGGACCCGGTCCGGGCGTCCCGCCACCCCAGAGGGGTGCGGATGGACGAGAACGGCTGTCCGGACTTCTCGCCGTACGCGCGTGCCGCGGCGGAGATCGCGGAGCCCCCGCAGGGTTTCGGTGTGGACGAGCTGCGGCTCACGGACTACGTGTCCGCGAACGCCGCGCTGGCCGAGGCGGGGCACGAGCTGTGGGACACGATCCCGCCGGTGGCGACGCCGCACGGCTGGACCTGGCACCACGTGCCGGGCGGTCGCCGGATGGAGCTGGTCCCGGTCGAGGTGAAGGCGCTGCTGCGGCACCACGGCGGCCTGGCGTCCACGGATGTCGATCAGGACAAGCGGGGGACGCGCCCGCTCCAGGAGACGCGTCCCGCGCACTTCCGGCTGCCCAAGGGGGCCGTGGCGGTGAGCGAGCAGCAGATCCTGGGGGTCGAGGAGGACCTCGGTTACCGGCTGCCGGGGGCGTACCGCTCGTTCCTGAAGGCGGCGGGCGGTTCGGCCCCGGTGGGTACGGCGCTCGACGCGGAGCTGGGTCTGCTGATCGACCAGCCGTTCTTCACGGTGCGCGAGGAGGCCGCCGTGAACGACCTGGTGTACGTCAACAAGTGCCTGCGCGACCACCTGACGAAGGACTACCTCGGCGTCGCGTTCGTGCAGGGCGGTCTGCTCGCGGTGAAGGTGCGCGGTGAGCGCCCGGGTTCGGTGTGGTTCTGCGCGTACGACGACGCCCGGGACCGTGACGGCTGGACGGTGCAGGAGCGGGTGGACCGGCTGCTGCTGCCGTGCGGTGAGGACTTCGACGCGTTCCTGCAGCGGCTGGCGGGCAATCCGCCGGAGCTGGAGACGGTGGCGAACCTGATGGTGGACGGCGGCTTCGCGCAGGCCGTCCCGGTGGAGGGGTGAGCGCGATGGTGACCTTCGCTCAGGCGCAGGAGCGCGCGGACGAGTGGGTGAACGGCGACGTTCCGGCGTATCAGCATCGCGAGGTGCGCGTACGGGAATTCGAACTCGGATTCGTGGTGTGGGCCGAGGACCGTGCGGACGGACCGGTCTCCGACGGCGGCCGGCAGCGGCTGGTGATCGCGCGGGACAGCGGTGAGGCGACGCTGTGGCCCGGGCTGCCGGTCGGTGAGGTGATCCGGCGGTACGAGGAGGAGTACGGCTCGCAGGAGGAGGAGCCGGCCGCACCGGCGCCGACGCCCGAGCGGGTGGACCTGAATCAGACGTCGTTCCTGCTGAGCCCGCCCGAGTGGCTCCAGGAGGCGGCGGACAAGCTGGGCATCCCGGACCGGCGCGCGGACCGGGACGAGACCCCGCCGCCCGCGCCCAGGGCTCCCTCGTCCTTCCCGCCGCCCGCCCCGATCCCGTCGCCCTCGACGTCCTCGCAGGGTGGTTCGGTGGCGTACGAGCCGACCGCGTCGGACGGCGTTCCGGCGTCCTCGCTCCAGCCCCCTGTCGGTGCCACGCCGTGGGCGGGGACCGATGTGAACGCGGATTCGGACGACGCGGAGGTGGCGCTTCCGGCGACGGTGTTCGCGCCGCCGCTGTCGGGTGCCGACGACGAGGAGGAGCTGCCCCCGGTCGTTCCGGCGGACGCGCCGACGGCGCTGATGTCGGGTGGCAGCGCGCTGCCGAAGACCGCGATCGCGCCGAGTCTGGGCGGCGAGCGCCCGCAGGCGGGTCCGCCGGTGCCGGGTCCGCCCGTGCCGGGGACCGCGGTGCCGGGTCCGCCGGTTCCCGGGACGGGCGTGCCGGGTCCGCCGGTGCCCGGGCAGCACACTCCGCCGCCTGCCCGGCACATGCCGCCGCCCGGTCCGCCCGGCGGCCCGGGGGACATCGCCGACGCCGCGACGAGCAAGGCGGCCATCTCGCCGCGTGCCCAGCGCGGGGGTACTCCTCCGCCGCCGCCCGGTGCTCCCGGCACCCCGGGCGCGCGGCCGGGTGCGCCGGTGCCGCCGCCCTCGGGCCCGGGTGCGCCCGGCGCGCCGGCGGGCGGCTATGTGCCGACGCAGCTCGTCTCCCAGCTGGGTCCGCCCGGGGCCCCGCAGCCGCCCGGTCCGCCGGCCCCGCCGCCTGCGGGCGGGGTGCACCAGGCGGCCACG
This sequence comes from Streptomyces sp. SAS_281, assembly GCF_052542855.1. Taxonomy (NCBI): domain Bacteria; kingdom Bacillati; phylum Actinomycetota; class Actinomycetes; order Kitasatosporales; family Streptomycetaceae; genus Streptomyces; species Streptomyces sp. SAS_281. The sequence goes on along the minus strand of NZ_JBMNDO010000015.1, from coordinate 14,674 downwards.
ATGTTCGCCGACCCGAACGCGTCGTCCGGCGCGGGCGTTCCGCGGCCGCCCGGCCCGCCGGGTGTTCCGGGCGCGCCGCAGCCGCCCGGTCCGCCGGGTGCGCCCGGTGTGCCCGGTGCGCCCGGTGTGCCGGCCGGGCAGCAGCCGCCTCCGCCGCCGGGGGCGATGCCTCCGCCCGGCCCGGGCGGGGTGCACCACGCGGCGACGATGCTCGCGGGGCCGGCGCAGGCCGGTCCGGGGGCGCCGCAGCCGCCGGGTTCGCCGATGGGCGCGCCGCCCGCGTACGGCTATCCGCAGGCGCCGCCCGGTCAGCCGACCGTCGGTCCGGGTTATCAGGCGGTGCTGCGGTTCCGGGCGCCGGACGGCAGTGAGCAGCAGCTGATCCGCCGTTCGGCGCCGGGGACGCCGCACCCGGAGTGGCAGATGCTGCATGAGCTGCGGGCGATGAACGTGCCGCCGCAGCAGGTGATCGAGCTGCACACGGAGCTGGAGTCCTGTGAGCTGCCCGGCGGCTACTGCGCCCGGATGATCCGGGAGACCTGGCCGCAGGTGCGGATCACGTCCGTCGCCCCGTACGGCACGGACCACGCGAGCCGGCAGCAGGGCATGCAGCATCTGCTGACGCATCAGGGCGAGCTGCACCAGGTGGCGGACGGTCCCGCGCGGCCCGCGCCGGTGCGGGCGCCGCTGCCGCAGATGCAGCCCGCGCCGCCGGTGCCGCCGGAGGCGCTGGCCGAGGAGATGATGCAGACCTTCGGTCCGCAGGGCATCCTCCGCTTCGACCAGCGCGCGGTGTCGCGTCAGGGTGTGCCGGAGATCGTGGCGCGGACCCTGGTGTGGGCGGGTCTGCCCGCTGACTTCGGGCCGTTCTTCTGGGCGCAGCCGGGTCAGCCGGTGGTGCCGACGCTGGCGGAGCTGGCGGCCCAGCGGCAGGTGCAGCCCGCGTCGGACGCGGGGTCGTATCTGGTGATGGGCTCGGACTTCGGCCGGGCGATCTGCGTCCAGTACGGGACCGCGCACATCGTGGCGGTGCCGGTGGAGGCGGGTCCGGGCGGTGCGCCGGTGCCGCCGCAGTTCGTGAACACGGGGCTGCCGGAGTTCGTGCGCTGCATGGCGTTGCTGGGCCGGATGTGGCGGCTGCGGTACGGGCTGAATCCGGAGCAGGCGGGCCGCTGGACGGTGGACTTCCAGGCGCAGCTGGTGGCGCTGGACGCGGCGGCGCTGGCGTCGCCGGAGAGCTGGTGGTCGGTGCTGCTGGAGCAGATGTGGGACGGCCTCATCTGACTGTTCGGTGCGCGCGAGGCGTGGTGCCCGGTCCCTTTCGGGGGCCGGCCACCACGCCTTTCCCGTGTGTGATGCCGGTCGCTTCCGTCCGGAAAGCGCCGCATCGATTCAGACTTCCCGACCAATTGCCGCATCCTTGACCTATCGCTCGTTGGCCGGAGCGTCGGAGTCGGGAAGATCGGAAAGAGGCGTCAGGGATGAGTTCTGCACCGGGGTCCGCGTACGGGTTCGTCGGTGTACGGGGCCGTGGGTACCGACCGGAGCAGGTGGACCGTGCGGTGGCGGCCCTGTCCGCGGAGCGCGACGAGGCCGTGGCGCGGGTGGCCCGGCTGACGGAGCTGGCGGAGGGGCTGGCGGCGGAGTCGGCCCGGCTGGACGAGGCCGTGGCGCGGCTGGCCCCGCCGGACTACGGGCCGCTGGGGGAGCGGGCGCTGCGGATCCTGGCGTTGGCCGAGGAGGAGGCGGGGGCGCTCCTGGGCGCGGCGCGCGAGGAGGCGCAGGCGTTCCGGGACGAGGCGGACGCGGCGGCCCGGGCCCTGCGGGACGCGGCGCGCACGGATGCGGAGGCGGTCCGGGCGGCGGCGGAGAGCGCGGCCGGCGAGCTGGTGGCGGCGGCGGAGGCGGCGGCCGGGGAGGCGCTGGAGGCGGCTCGCACCGAAGCGGCCGGTCTGCGTGCGGAGGCGGAGTCCGCGATGGCGGCGACCCGCAGCCGTACGGCGAGTGTGCTGGCGCATCAGGAGCAGGAGCACGCCGAGCGGCACGAGGCGGCGGAGCGGGAGCTCGCGGACGCCGAGGCGGCGCAGGCGGCGGAGCACGCCGGGCTGATGGAGCGCGCGGAGGCGGAGCTCGCGGCCGCGCGCCGGGCCCGGGCGGAGGCGGAGGAGGCCGCGCGGCACGGCCAGGAGGACGCGGAGGCGCGGGCCGCCGAGCTGATCGCGCGGGCGCGGGTGCGTGAGGAGCGGGTGGTGCGGGAGACCGAGCGCGTCCTGCGGGCGCACGAGGAGGGCCGCGAGGAGGTCCGGGCCCACATGGCCCACGTGCGCGGTTCGCTCGCGGCGCTGACGGGGCGGGTGTCCCCGGCGGCGGAGCCGGAAGCGGAGCCGGAGCCGGCGCAGGAGCGGGCCCGGGGCTGACGGCTCCTCAGGGGCGGGGCCAGGGGCGGCGCGAGAGCTGTTCGATGCCGCTGTTGAACCGTTTGAGGTAGCCGGCGAAGGCCGCGATGTCCTCGTCGGGCCAGTCGTGCATGACCTGGTCCAGGGAGCGCACGACGCGTTCGCGCTCCGCGTCCAGGAGCCGCGCGCCCTCGTTCGTGATGCGGAACTTGCGGGCCATGCCGCCGTCGGGGTCCGGGATGCGTTCGGCGAGTCCGGAGCGGGTCACGGCGGCGGTCTGGCGGTTGAGGGTGGACGCGTCGAGGCCGAAGGCGTCGCTGAGTTCGCCGTTGGACATGGGGCCCTGGACGCGCAGCCGGCTCAGCAGGATGTACGCGCTCCGGTCCAGGAGGGCGTACTTGTGGCGTCCGCCGCGGTGGTCGGCGAGGCTGTGGCGGCCGAGCAGCATCTGCTCGTACTCCACCTCTTCCGTGGGCCTGGGCATGGGAACGGCCTCCTGCTTCTGCTGCTTGTGGGCGGCGGCTCATTCTCGCATGGAGTGTGTACGCAGCACATAATGTGTATGACGCATTGAGCATGTACGATGCATGCTGCTGTCCCGGAAGGCGGGACCACGCCCCAAGGAGTCCCCCTCATGGATGCCCCCCAGCCGTCGGCGAGGACAGGCGCCGTCGTCGCCACCCTGGCCTTCGCCGGCACCGTGGCAGCGGTCATGCAGACGCTGGTCACGCCGCTCATCGCGGAACTGCCCAAGATCCTCGACACCTCGTCGTCCAACGCGGCCTGGGTCATCACCGTGACCCTGCTGGTCTCCGCGGTGTGCGTGCCGGTCTCCGGCCGCCTCGGCGACCTGCTGGGCAAGCGGCGGATGCTGCTCGCCTGCTCGGTGCCGCTGATCGCCGGCTCGGTGGTCTGCGCGCTCTCGTCCTCCGTCGTGCCGATGATCGTCGGGCGCGGCCTCCAGGGCATGGGCATGGGCATGGTCCCGCTCGGGATCGCCCTGCTGCGCGACGTGGTGCCGCCGGAGAAGATGAGCTCGTCCATCGCGCTGGTCAGCGCCTCGCTCGGCATCGGCGGCGCGCTCGGCCTGCCGATCGCCTCGGCGGTCGCCCAGTACGCCAGCTGGCGCGTGCTGTTCTGGGGCTCGGCCGTGCTGGCCGCCGTGATCTGCGCGCTGATCTGGTTCCTGATCCCGGACGTCCCGGCGGGTGCCAAGGGGCAGCGCTTCGACGTGCCCGGCGCGCTCGGCCTCGCGGCCGGTCTGGTCTCCCTGCTCCTCGCCGTCTCCAAGGGTGCCGACTGGGGCTGGGCCTCCACGACGACCATCGGCCTGTTCGCCGCCGCCGTCGTGATCCTCCTCGCCTGGGGGTTCTGGGAGCTGCGCACCACGGACCCGCTGGTGGACCTGCGCACCACGGCCCGCCCCCGGGTGCTCATCACCAACATCGCGTCGCTCTTCGTCGGCTTCGGCATGTACGCGGGCATGCTGATCGCGCCGCAGCTGCTCCAGTTCCCCGAGGCCACCGGCTACGGGCTCGGCCAGACGATGCTCCAGGCCGGCCTGTGGATGGCCCCCGGCGGCATCATGATGATGGTCGTCTCCCCGTTCGGCGGGAAGCTCACCGACGCCCGCGGCCCGAAGTTCACCCTGATCTCCGGCGTCCTCGTCATCGCCGCCGCCTACGGCCTGGGCATCCTGCTGATGGGCTCCGCCTGGGGTCTGATGCTGTTCCTCATGGTCAGCAGCAGCGGCGTCGGCCTCGCGTACGGGGCGATGCCCGCCCTCATCATGAGCGCGGTCCCGGCCTCCGAGACCGCCGCCGCGAACGGCTTCAACACCCTCATGCGCGCCCTCGGCACCTCGGTCGGCGCCGCCGTGATCGGCGCGGTCCTCGCCCAGATGACCACCGAGACGGCCGGCTACACCTTCACCTCGGAGTCCGGCTTCCGCATGGGCCTGGTCCTCGGCTGCGGCGTCGCCCTGATCGCCGTCGCGATCTCCGCCTTCATCCCGGCGGTACGCGGCTCCGCCACGGCCTCCGGCACGGCGGACACCCCCGCCGCCCCGGAGGCGGCGGTGACCAAGGGCTGACCTGCCACGCACCCCGGGCCGCCCACGCGCTGATCGCCGAGGCCAGCTCCTCCGGACGGTCCTCGGGGGAGTGGTGGCCGGCCGGTCCGTGCCGGGAGACCTCCAGGCCCGCGATGTTCGCCTCGCACCAGGCCACGGCCGCCGCGTCGGTCATGGCGCCGGGCCCGGGCTCGAACGCGGCCAGGAGCTTGGGCACTTCCGGGCTCGCGGCCAGCCAGGCGTCGTAGCGCTCGATTCGGGCCACCACGTCGGCGGGCTCGCCGTCCAGCGGCATCATGCGCGTCCACGCCAGGACGGGGCGGCGGCTGTCCGGGGTCGGGAAGGGGCGGCGGTAGACGTCGAGGTCGGCGGGGTCCAGCGGGGTGGCGAGCGTCCCCGGCAGCCCCTCGACGAACGCGCCCTGTTCCAGGACCATGCTCTCGCCCACTCCCGGCGTCCGCAGAAGGGTGAACAGCTCGCGTCCGGCGGCCGGGAACTCGTCGCCGTACAGCGGTTTGACGATGGTCTCCGTGAAGGCGAGCGCGCGGACGGCCCCCGGCAGGCGCGCGGCCCGGTCGAAGGCGAGCGCGCCGCCCCAGTCGTGGCCGATCAGCACCGCCTCGGCGAGGCCGAGCGCGTCGAACCAGGCGTCCAGGTGCCGGGCGTGGTCCTCGAAGGAGTAGGCGAGTTCGGGCTTGCCGGAGTCGCCCATGCCGATGAGGTCGGGGGCCAGCAGCCGGCGGCCGGGCGCGGCCACCCCCGGCAGGACGTTGCGCCAGAGGTGGGAGGAGGTGGGGTTGCCGTGCAGGAAGACGAACGGCAGCCCGTCGGGGTCGCCGGACTCGCGGTAGTGGACGGTGGTGCCGAGGACGGGAACGGTGGGCATGATGAGGCTTCACATCGCTTTCGGGGCGAGGGATTTCATACGTTGAGGCTCAGGAACCGGTCGATCGTGATCTCGATGACGGCCAGGTCCGGCGGGGCGGGCGGCGCGGAGCCGTACCGGGCGGTGTAGCGGCGTACCGCCTCTGCCAGGCGTACGGGCCCGGCGTCGACCGACGCACGGCCTTCGAGGGTGATCCAGCGGAAGCCGTCCGCCTGGCAGAGCGCCACCCGGGCGGCCGGGCCGCCCGCCGCCACGTTGCGCGCCTTGCGGGCACCGGCCCGGGTGGCCACCCGGGCGAGGCCGGAGGCCGCGTCGAACGTGAAGCGGACGGGGGTGACGTGCGGGGTGCCGTCGGGGCGCAGCGTGGTGAACGCGGCCGTACGCGGAAGGGCGAGGAACTCCAGGGCTGCGGCGGTGAGTCCGGTGTCCGGGCGGCTCACTTCTTCTTCACGCCCTCGTTCCAGATCAGCTTGGCCACGTTCGGCTTCACGGCCGTGGTGACGACACCCATGGCCGTACGGACATGGCGCCGTTCCTCCAGTTCGCGCAGCATGCTCGCGGCGAGGTCGGAGCGGGCCGTGAAGACTCCGTCGGCGCTGGAGGGGGCGGTGCGGTAGTCGGTGACCACCGGGTGCTCGAAGAGGCCCGAAGGGCGCACCAGGGTCCAGTCGAGGGCCGTGCGGCGGACGACGTCCTCCATGCGGCGCATGTCCGCGTGCAGGGTGCGGCCGAGCCGCCGGTTCACCAGCGGGTCGAGCACATGGTTGAAGAAGTGCGCCCCGGTCGGCCGCCAGCCGGGGTCGGCGATGCTGGAGCTGACGACCAGCAGCCGCCCCACACCGTGCCGGCTCATGGCCCGGGTGATGGCCGCGGCGCTCTGCGAGTACAGGGTGACGGGCTGCTTGCTGAAGCGGGCACCGAGAGCGGACAGGACCGCGTCCGCCCCCTCGACCGCGGCGTCCACGGCCGCCGGGTCGGTGGCGTCGGCGACGGCAGGGGTGACCCCGGGGCGGGCCGGCAGCGAACCGGGACGGCGGATGACGGCGGTGACCTCGTGACCGGCGGCGACGGCCTGTTCGGTGAGGTGGCGTCCGGTCGGGCCGGTGGCGCCGAAGAGCGTGATGCGCATGGCGGGGCTGCTTCCTTCGGGGTGCGGTGGGAACTCCCTTGACTGTGCGGATCGCGCCGCGCACGCTCAACGCTGATGAATAACGCCGTGGCCGCCCCCGCCCGGCCCCGGGGCCGCCCCCGGGGCAATCCGCCGACCCGCGCGTCGCTCGTCGTGGCGGCGCGGGCGCTGTTCCTGGAGCGCGGCTACCGGGCCACCACGCTGCGCGCCGTGGCCGCTGCCGCCGGGGTCGACCCGGCGCTGATCTCGTATCACTTCGGGTCGAAGAAGGGCCTGTTCGCCGAGGTGATGCAGGTCGGGTGTGCCGAGGCGCTGGCGGTGGACGAGGTGCTGGGCGGTGACCCGGTCACCCTGCCCGGACGGCTCGTCGACGCGGTGACGGGCCTGTGGGAGGACGCCGAGTTCCGCCGGCTCGCCGGCTGGGGCGAGGCCGCCGACGAGGCCGTCCGCGACTACCTGGAACAGGAGCTGCTGGGTCGGCTCGTTGAATTTCTCGGCGGCCCGGACGCGACCGCCCGCGCCACCGCCGTGGTGACCGTGCTCGGCGGAATCATCTACACCCGCTATCTGAACCCCCTCCCCACCCCGGCCGCCCTCACCCCGGCCGAGATCCGCGCAGCCCTCACCCCGGCCGTACGCGCGGCACTCGCCCCCCGGCGGCGGTAGCGCCCGTTCCGGAGCCCTCGTCTCCGCCCCGCGGCGTGGACCCCTGGGTGCAGTCCCTGAGATCCGGGTCCACCCGGGGGCCCAGCCCCCTAGGGGGAGCTCCTTACCGCGGGCCAGGGGCCGTTCCTCCCGGTGGAGGACGTGCGGGGGCGGGGTCCCTCCGTAGCGTGGTCGTCGTACCGCAGACGTACGGCAGACGGGCCGCCGAGAGGGCGGACCGCAGGGGACGGGGTGGGGAAAACCCCACCGGAAGACTGCGCTGGGCACCAGCGCGCCGGACCCCCTCCGCACAGCAGACTTCACAGCGGACGGCGACAACACGCCACTGACCGACATAGGAGAAATACCGTGACAACGGCTGTAACCATTCCCAGGCACGGGGGCACTGGAGGGCGTACGGCCGTGGCTGCGCGGGCGCGGCAGGTCGTCAAGGCGTACGGGTCCGGGGAGACCCGGGTCGTCGCGCTCGACCACGTCGACGTGGACATCGCCCGCGGGCAGTTCACCGCGATCATGGGCCCGTCCGGCTCCGGCAAGTCGACGCTGATGCACTGCCTGGCCGGCCTGGACACCGTGACGTCCGGCCGGATCCACGTCGCCGACACCGAGATCACCGGGCTCAAGGACAAGAAGCTCACCCAGCTCCGGCGCGACCGCATCGGGTTCATCTTCCAGGCGTTCAACCTGCTGCCGACACTGAACGCGCTGGAGAACATCACGCTGCCGATGGACATCGCCGGCCGCAAGCCCGACGCCGCCTGGCTCGACCAGGTCGTGGAGACCGTCGGCCTGGCCGGCCGCCTCAAGCACCGGCCGACCCAGCTCTCCGGCGGCCAGCAGCAGCGCGTCGCGGTGGCGCGGGCCCTCGCCGCCAAGCCGGAGATCATCTTCGGTGACGAGCCGACCGGGAACCTGGACTCCCGGGCCGGTGCGGAGGTCCTGAGCTTCCTGCGCAGGTCCGTGGACGAGCTGGGCCAGACCATCGTCATGGTCACCCACGACCCGGTCGCCGCCTCCTACGCGGACCGGGTGCTCTACCTCGCCGACGGGCGCATCGTGGACGAGATGCACAACCCCACCGCCGACCAGGTGCTGGACCGCATGAAGGACTTCGACGCGCGCGGGCGGACGTCATGACCGTCTGGAAGACCTCGATGCGCAACTTCCTCGCGCACAAGGGACGCATGGCGCTCTCCGCCGTCGCCGTCCTGCTCTCGGTGGCGTTCGTCTGCGGCACGCTCGTCTTCACCGACACCATGAACACCACGTTCGACAAGCTCTTCGCCGCCACCTCCGCCGATGTCACCGTCAGCCCGAAGAAGGCCAAGGTGGCCGACCTCCCGGAGAACGGGAAGCCCGAGTCGCTGCCCGCCTCCCTCCTCGCGAAGGCCGGCAAGGCCGACGGGGTGAAGACGGCCGAGGGCGGCGTCTCCAGCGCGTCCGTCACCGTGGTCGACGGCCACAACGAGAACATGGGCTCCGAGACCGGCGCCCCGACCATCGCCGCCAACTGGACGCGGAACGACCTGCGGTCCATGGAGATCACCTCCGGCCACGCCCCGCGCGGCCCGACCGAGATCATGGTCGACGCCGACACCGCCGAGAAGCACCACCTGAAGATCGGTGACGAGCTGCGCACCATCGCGGCCACCGGCGACCTCAAGGGGAAGATCTCCGGCATCGTCGCCTTCAAGGTGACCAACCCGGGCGCGGCCATCGTCTACCTGGACACCGCCACCGCCCAGCGCACGCTGCTCGGCGCCCCCGACCGCTTCTCGCACCTCTCCATCACCGCCGCACCCGGCGTCACCGACACCCGGTTGAAGCAGAACGTGGCCCGGGCGCTCGACGGCACCGGCGCCTACAAGCTCCAGACGCAGGCGGAGGCCGCCGCCGAGAGCAAGGACTCCATGGGGTCGTTCCTCGACGTCATGAAGTACGCGATGCTCGGCTTCGCCGGGATCGCCTTCCTCGTCGGCATCTTCCTCATCGTCAACACCTTCTCGATGCTGGTCGCCCAGCGCACCCGCGAGATCGGCCTGATGCGGGCCATCGGTTCCAGCCGCGAGCAGGTCAACCGCTCGGTGCTGCTGGAGGCGGTGCTCCTCGGCGTCGTCGGCTCGGTCCTCGGCGTCGGCGCCGGCGTCGGACTCGCCGTACGGCTGATGAAGGTCATGGGCGCCATCGGTATGGAGCTGTCCACCGGAGACCTGACCGTCTCCTGGACGACCCCGGTGGTCGGGCTCGCGCTCGGCATCATCGTCACCGTCCTCGCCGCCTACATCCCGGCCCGCCGGGCCGGCAAGGTCTCCCCGATGGCCGCCCTGCGTGACGCCGGCACCCCGGCGGACGCCAAGTCGGGCTGGGTCCGGGCGGGTCTCGGCCTCGTGGTCACCGGCGCCGGTGCCGCAGCCCTCTGGGCGGCGACGCGGGTGGACGAGGCGAGCGACGGCTCCGGCCTCCTCGGCCTGGGTGTGCTGCTGACGCTCGTCGGCTTCATCGTGATCGGTCCGCTGCTCGCCGGAGTCGTCGTACGGGGGCTGAGCGCCGTCCTGCTGCGGTTCTTCGGCCCCGTCGGCCGGCTCGCCGAGCGCAACGCCCTGCGCAACCCGCGCCGCACCGGCGCCACCGGTGCCGCCCTGATGATCGGCCTCGCCCTGGTCGCCTGCCTGTCCGTGGTCGGCTCCTCCATGGTCGCCTCGGCCACCGACGAGCTGGACAAGTCGGTGGGCGCGGACTTCATCGTGGAATCCTCGGCCCCCGGTCAGCTGATCGTCCCCCAGGCCGCCGAGGCGCTGTCCTCCGCCCCGGGCATCGAGCACCTCACGCACTACAAGGTCCTCGGCGCGAAGCTGACCGGCCCGGACGGCAAGGCGTCCGACGAGCACGTCACGGCGGCCGACCCGACGTACGCCGAGGACGTGCGCCGCGAGGTCCTGTCCGGCGACCTGGACAAGGCGTACGGCAAGGACGCCATGTCGGTCGGCGAGGAGTACGCCACCGCGCACCGCATCGAGGTCGGCGACACGATCACCGTCGCGTTCAAGGCCGGCGACACGGCGAAGCTGAAGGTCGCCGCGATCACCTCGGACGAGACCGCACTCGACCAGGGCGCGATGTACCTGAGCACCTCGACCGCGAAGCGGTACGTCCCCGCCGACAGCATGCCCCAGAACATGATCATGTTCGCCAAGGCGAAGGACGGCCAGGCGGACGCGGCGTACGCGGCGCTGAAGAGCGCCGTCGCGAAGTACCCGCAGTACAAGGTGCGGAATCAGGCCGACTTCAAGGAGAACCTGAAGGACCAGATCGGCCAGCTCCTGAACGTCGTGTACGGCCTGCTCGCCCTGGCGATCATCGTCGCGGTGCTCGGTGTGGTGAACACCCTGGCCCTGTCGGTGGTGGAGCGGACCCGCGAGATCGGCCTGATGCGCGCCATCGGCCTCTCCCGCCGCCAGCTGCGCCGCATGATCCGGCTGGAGTCCGTGGTCATCGCCCTCTTCGGCGCCCTGCTCGGCCTCGGCCTGGGCATGGGCTGGGGCACCTCGGCCCAGAAGCTGCTGGCCCTGGAGGGCCTGGGCGTCCTGGACATCCCGTGGCCGACCATCATCACGGTGTTCGTCGCCTCCGCCTTCGTCGGACTCTTCGCGGCCTTCGTCCCGGCCTTCCGGGCGGGCCGGATGAACGTCCTGAACGCGATTGCCGCGGACGGGTGAGACGGACGGCCCCGCACTGACGGAATCCGGCCCCGGCGCGCTCCTCGGAGCACGCCGGGGCCGGTGGGGTGTACGGCCTCGCGCAAGCGGCTGCCTTCCCCGAGTCGTACGCTGGAACCCCCGGTGCGTCTCACGTGTCGGGCCCTTCGCGTTGCCCCCGGGGCAGCGCGCCCTGGCGGCAGCCGGCCGTCAGAGGCCCCTCTCCTCACCCGGACGGAAGCCCTTCATGAGCCTGAACGGTCTGCTGGATGTCGTCGTACGTGATCCGGCGCTCGACGAAGCGGTGAAGGCCGCCGGTGACGGCCACCGGACGCACATCGACCTGGTGGGCCCGCCCGCCGCGCGGCCCTTCGCCGTCGCCGCGCTGGCCCGGGACGCCGGGCGGACGGTGCTCGCGGTCACCGCGACCGGCCGGGAGGCGGAGGACCTGGCGGCCGCGCTGCGCACCATGCTGCCGCCGGACACGATCGCGGAGTTCCCGTCCTGGGAGACCCTGCCGCACGAGCGCCTGTCGCCCCGCTCCGACACCGTGGGCCGCCGGCTCGCCGTGCTCCGGCGCCTCGCGCACCCGCGCGCCGACGACCCGGAGACCGGGCCGGTCTCGGTCGTCGTCGCGCCGATCCGGTCCGTGCTCCAGCCGCAGGTGAAGGGGCTCGCGGACCTGGAGCCGGTCGCGCTGCGCACCGGGCAGAGCGCCGACCTCGGCGAGACCGTGGAGGCGCTGGCGGCAGCCGCCTACGCGCGGGTCGAACTGGTCGAGAAGCGCGGCGAGTTCGCGGTGCGCGGCGGCATCCTGGACGTGTTCCCGCCCACCGAGGAGCACCCGCTCCGGGTGGAGTTCTGGGGCGACGACGTCGAGGAGATCCGTTACTTCAAGATCGCCGACCAGCGGTCCCTGGAGGTCGCCGAGCACGGCCTGTGGGCGCCGCCCTGCCGGGAGCTCCTGCTGACGGACGAGGTGCGGGAGCGGGCCGCCGCGCTCGCCGAGGCCCATCCGGAGCTGGGTGAACTCCTCAACAAGATCGCCGAGGGCATCGCGGTCGAGGGCATGGAGTCCCTGGCGCCGGTCCTCGTGGACGACATGGAACTGCTGCTCGACGTGTTGCCCAAGGGCGCGATGGCCGTCGTCTGCGACCCCGAGCGGGTCCGGACCCGGGCCGCGGACCTGGTCGCGACCAGCCAGGAGTTCCTCCAGGCGTCCTGGGCGGCGTCGGCGGGCGGCGGCGAGGCCCCGATCGATGTCGGCGCGGCCTCGCTGCGGGGCATCGCGGACGTCCGCGAGCGGGCCCGTGAGCTGGACATGATGTGGTGGTCGATCTCCCCGTTCGCCGCCGACGCGGAGCTGGACGGGGACACCCTGGCGCTGGGCATGCTGGCGCCGGAGACGTACCGGGGGGACACCGCGCGGGCGTTCGCCGACACCAAGGGCCGGCTGGCCGACGGCTGGCGCACGGTGTACGTCACGGAGGGCCAGGGGCTCGCGTCCCGTACGGTCGAGATGCTGGGCGGCGAGGGGATCGCGGCCCGCCTCGACCCGGACCTGGACGAGATCACCCCGTCCGTGGTGCACGTCTCGTGCGGGGCCATCGACCATGGCTTCGTCCACCCCGGCCTGAAGCTCGCGGTGCTCACGGAGACCGACCTCACCGGGCAGCGCACCGCCACCAAGGACCTGGGCCGGATGCCGGTCCGGCGGCGCAAGACGATCGACCCGCTGACGCTGGAGACCGGCGACTACATCGTGCACGAGCAGCACGGTGTGGGCCGCTACATCGAGATGGTGCAGCGCACGGTGCAGGGGGCGACACGCGAGTACCTGCTCGTCGAGTACGCCCCCGCCAAGCGCGGGCAGCCCGGCGACCGGCTGTACATCCCGACCGACCAGCTGGAGCAGGTCACCAAGTACGTCGGCGGCGAGGCCCCGACCCTGCACCGGCTCGGCGGCGCGGACTGGACGAAGACGAAGGCGCGCGCCAAGAAGGCCGTCAAGGAGATCGCCGCCGACCTGATCAAGCTGTACTCGGCCCGGATGGCGGCCCCCGGCCACACCTTCGGCCCGGACACGCCCTGGCAGCGCGAGCTGGAGGACGCGTTCCCGTACGCGGAGACGCCCGACCAGCTGACGACGATCGCCGAGGTCAAGGAGGACATGGAGAAGTCGGTCCCGATGGACCGGTTGATCTGCGGCGACGTGGGGTACGGCAAGACGGAGATCGCGGTCCGCGCCGCGTTCAAGGCGGTGCAGGACGGGAAGCAGGTCGCCGTCCTCGTCCCCACCACGCTGCTCGTCCAGCAGCACTACGGCACGTTCACCGAGCGCTATTCCCAGTTCCCCGTCAACGTACGCGCGCTGAGCCGCTTCCAGTCCGAGGCCGAGTCCAAGGCGACGCTCGCGGGGCTGAAGGACGGTGCCGTCGACCTGGTCATCGGCACCCACCGCCTGTTCTCGTCGGAGACGAAGTTCAAGGACCTGGGCCTCGTCATCGTGGACGAGGAGCAGCGGTTCGGCGTCGAGCACAAGGAGCAGCTGAAGAAGCTCCGCGCCAACGTGGACGTGCTGACCATGTCCGCGACGCCCATCCCCCGTACGCTCGAAATGGCGGTCACCGGCATCCGCGAGATGTCGACCATCACCACCCCGCCCGAGGAGCGCCACCCGGTCCTGACCTTCGTCGGGCCGTACGAGGAGAAGCAGATCGGCGCCGCGATCCGGCGTGAACTGCTGCGCGAGGGCCAGGCGTTCTACATCCACAACCGCGTCGAGTCGATCGACCGGGCGGCGGCGCGGCTGCGCGAGATCGTGCCCGAGGCGCGGATCGCCACGGCGCACGGCCAGATGTCCGAACAGGCCCTGGAACAGGTCGTGGTGGACTTCTGGGAGAAGAAGTTCGACGTGCTGGTCTCCACGACGATCGTGGAATCCGGCATCGACATCTCCAACGCGAACACCCTGATCGTGGAGCGCGGCGACAACTTCGGCCTCTCGCAGCTGCACCAGCTGCGCGGCCGGGTGGGCCGTGGCCGCGACCGGGGCTACGCCTACTTCCTCTACCCGCCGGAGAAGCCCCTGACGGAGACCGCCCACGAGCGCCTGGCCACGATCGCCCAGCACACCGAGATGGGCGCGGGCATGTACGTGGCCATGAAGGACCTGGAGATCCGGGGCGCGGGCAATCTGCTCGGCGGCGAGCAGTCCGGCCACATCGCGGGCGTCGGCTTCGACCTGTACGTACGCATGGTGGGCGAGGCGGTCGCGGACTACCGGGCGTCCCTGGAGGGCGGCGTCGAGGAGGAGCCGCCGCTGGAGGTCAAGATCGAGCTGCCGGTCGACGCGCACGTCCCGCACGACTACGCCCCCGGCGAGCGGCTGCGCCTCCAGGCGTACCGCTCGATCGCCTCGGCGTCCTCCGAGGACGACATCAAGGCGGTCCGCGAGGAGCTGACCGACCGCTACGGCAAGCTCCCGGAGCCGGTCGAGAACCTGCTCCTGGTGGCGGGCCTGCGCATGCTGGCGCGCGCCTGCGGGGTCGGCGACATCGTGCTCCAGGGTCCGAACATCCGCTTCGCACCGGTGGAGCTGCGCGAGTCGCAGGAGCTGCGCCTCAAGCGGCTGTACCCGAAGACGGTCATCAAGCCGGCGGTCCACCAGATCCTGGTGCCGCGCCCGACGACGGGCAGGATCGGCGGCAAGCCGGTGGTGGGACGCGAGCTGCTGGCGTGGACGGGTGAGTTCCTGACGACGATCCTGGGGTCATGACGGCCCGGACACGGGAACGGGAGCGGGGGGGGGGGGGGGGGGGGGGGGGGGGG
>NZ_JBMNDO010000159.1:0-15121 GCF_052542855.1 Streptomyces sp. SAS_281 | reverse complement strand
CCCCCCCCCCCCCCCCCCCCCCCCCCCCCCCCCCCCCCCCCCCCCCCCCCCCCCCCCCCCCCCCCCCCCCCCCCCCCCCCCCCCCCCCGCCCCGGTGCACGATCTCGGCGCCGCCCTGCTCACCCGCGAGGCGCGGCGCGACCCCTACCCGCTCTACGCCCGCATGCGGCGCGAGGACCCGGTACACCGCAGCCCCCAGGGCGTGTGGTACCTCACCCGGTACGCCGACGTCGAGGCGGCACTGGGCGACCTGCGGCTCTCCAACGACCGGGACAGGATGACCCGCGCCTACAGCGCGCTCGGCGGCGACCTCAAGGAGTTCAGCCGGCTCACCGACCGGCTCGGCCGGGTGATGAGCAACACCGACCCGCCGGACCACGCCCGGCTGCGCAGACTCGCCAACCGGGCGTTCACCGCCCGCCGCGTCGAGGCCCTGCGCGACCGCGTCCAGCACCTCGTGGACCGGTTCATCGACGCGGCGGTCGCCGCCGGGCCGGAGCTGGAGCTGATCGAGGCGGTCGCCTCCCCGCTGCCCATGGCCGTCGTCTGCGAGCTCTTCGGCATCCCCGAGGAGGACCGGCCGCGGGTCAAGGGCTGGTTCAGCCGCTTCGGCCGGCTCAGCGAGGACATCGCCGAGTCCGAGAAGGCGATCGACCAGTACGAGGACTACCTGTCCGGGCTGATCCGGCAGCGCCGGCGCGACCCCGGCGACGACCTGATCAGCGCCCTGGTCGCCACCCAGACGCACGACGACCGGCTCACCGACTCCGAACTGCTCTCCACCTGCTTCGTCCTCATCACCGCGGGCGACGAGACCACCACGCACCTCATCACCAACGGCGTGCTCGCCCTGCTGCGCCACCCGGACCAGCTGGCCCGGCTGCGCGAGGACCCCGGGCTCGTGCGCGGCGCCGTCGAGGAGCTGGCCCGCTACGACACGGTGACCCAGGCGATCGTCAGGGTCGTCGCGGAGGACCTGGAGATCGGCGGGCGGACCCTGCGCGAGGGCGAGTTGGTGTACCTCTTCCTCGCCGCCACCAACCGCGACCCCGAACGCTTCGAGGACCCCGACCGGCTCGACCTGACGCGCCCCGGCAACCGCCACCTCAGCTTCGGCCACGGCCCGCACTTCTGCCTGGGCGGCCCGCTCGCCCGGCTCCAGACGGAGGTGGCCGTCGGCACGCTGGTACGCCGGCTGCCGGGGTTGCGGCTGGCCGAAGGGGCGGAGCCGGACTGGCGGCCCAACCCGCTGCAACGAAGGCTGCAAGCCCTCCCGCTCACGTACTGACCATGAACGACGACGAAGGAGCAGTACCGACCATGGCCCGAGAGTTCCAAGTCCGCAGGCAGCAGGACCTGCCCGTCGCACCCGAGCAGGTCTGGAACGCCGTCGCCACCGCCGCCGGGAACCTCGGCTGGCTCTACCCGATGGAGATCGAGCCGCGCGTCGGCGGAAAGGCCACCCGGGGCGACGCCACCGTCCTGGCCTGGGAGCCGCCGCACCACCTCGCGCTGCGGGCCACCCAGGACGGCGGCTTCTCCAACACGCTCAGTTACCGTGTCGAGCCGGCCGAAGGGGGCACGAGCCACCTGCGCATGGGCATCCACTGGGTGCACACGGGCGTCGTGGACGATGCCTGGAACTGGGACGCCAAGACGGACGTGGCCGAGAAGTACGTCGACTTCCACCAGCACGCCCTGACGGAGTACCTGCGCCACTTCGCCGGCCGCCCCGCCGTGTACGTACGGGCCCACCGCCCCGAACCGACCGGGGACCCGGCCGACTTCGCGACCCTGCGCCGCCGCCTCGGCCTCCCCGAGGACGCGGCCGTCGGCGACCGGTTCACCCTCCTGGCCCCCGAGCCGGTGGAGGTGGCCGTGGACTGGCTCAGTGCCGACTTCCTCGGCCTGCGCGGCCCCGACGCCCTGTACCGGTTCTTCAACGGCAGCACCTGGAACGTACCGATCTGGCTCGGCCACCACCTGTTCGCCGAGGACGCCGACGCCGAACGCGCCACCGAGATGTGGTCGGCGTGGCTCAACGAGCCCTCACGGGAGCGCTGATGGAGACCTCCACGCAGACCCTGCTGTTCGCCGCCGAACTCGTCGAGGACAACGGCACCTACACCCTCGTGGTGGAGGACGTGAGGAAAGGCACCGTCCAGTCCACACCGGTCCCCAGGGCGATGGTCGACAAGCTCCCGGTCTTCCTCGCGGCGCTCACCGCGAAACTCGGCCCGGTGCAACCGCGCCGCAACTGGTAGCCACCCGCCCCATCGGTGGACGCGCCGGCCCCTGGCGATCTAGCGTCGGGCGTGACAACGACGGCGGCGCGCCGACGGGCGCGGCACGGCACGGCACGGACACGGGGAGATCATGACCAGCGGCGACAGCACCTCCACGCGGGACACCGAAGCGCCCGTCACCTTCATCACCGGCGGTTCCAGCGGCATCGGGGCGGCGAGCGTGCGCAGGCTCCTCGGCCTCGGGCACCGGGTCGCCGCGACCGGGCGCAGCGCGAAGAAACTCGCCGTGCTGACCGAGGAGTTGGACGCGGGTGAGCGGCTGCTGACCTTCGAGGGGGACGCGGGGGACTGGACGCACGTGTCGGCGGCGGTCGAGGAGACCGTGCGTACGTTCGGCCGGCTCGACCACGCCATCGCCAACGCCGGATACTCGGCCGACGCCCACGTCGAGACCGGTGACCCGGAGAAGTGGCGCGGCATGGTCCTGACGAACGTGCTGGGGCCCGCCCTGCTCGTACGGGCGGCGCTCCCGGCGCTGAAGGAGTCGCGGGGGCGGATCGTGCTCATCGGCAGCGTGGCCGGGTACAAGAACACGCCCGGCAACCTGTACTCCATGACCAAGTGGGCGGTGACCGGTCTCGCGGAGAACGTCCGCATGCTGACCACCGGGTACGGCGTCGGGACGACACTGATCGCACCGGGCCGGGTCCTCACCCCGTTCTGGGACGAGCGTCCCGGCGGTGCGGCGGCGGCCGGTCCGATGATCTCCGCCGAGCAGCTGGTGGACACGCTCGTCTGGGCGATCTCGCAGCCGCGCGGCGTGGACGTGAACACGCTGGTGGTCCGGCCGGTCGGGCAGGCGAACTGACCCGAGGCCGTCAGGGGAACAGGGAGCGCCGGCGCTCGGCGGCCGCCTTGCCGGCGGCGGACAGGCACCACGTCCACCACCTGCCGAGCGCCCGCGCGGTCAGCGTCTCGCCCGGGATCACCGCGGGCCGGCGCACCACCCTCGCCCGCGCGGACACCTTGGCCCCACCGCGTACCGGATCCACCACCAGGGCCGGCACCCCCGTGCTCAGCGCCAGGACCATGCCGTGCAGGCGGTCCGTGACCATGAGGTCGAGCCGGCCCAGCAGGGAGAGGAACTGGCCGCCGGTCCGGCAGAGCCCCGCCAGTCGCCGTGCGCCGGCCGGGTCTCCGCGACGGCCGGCGCGCAGTCCTTGGTGGGCAGCCGGCCGTACAGCGTCTCGGCGACCCGGTCGTGCTCGCGCCGCCGCGCGTACTCGCCCTGGCCGTGCGTGAGGGCGACGCCCACCACGGGCTTGTCCGGCACGGTGCGCGCGGAGAGCGCCAGGTCGGCCAGGAGGCCCTTGCCGTCGCGGTCGCGGGCCGCGATCCGGTCGAACCCGAGCACCGCCGGGGATCCCCCGTCCACCACGCTCACCCCGACCGCGGTGCGCCGGCACGGGGCGTAGCGCTCGTGCAGCCGGGTGAGCTGGCCCCCGTGCACCGGACCGCAGACGAAGAGCACCTGCTCGTACCGGCCGGGGCGGGCGGCCTCCAGGGGCAGGGCGCCGGGGGCGGAGTGCGGGCTCCAGGCGGAGTCGTGCGGGACACCCGAACGGCCCAGCGCGTCGGAGACCGCGCGCTGCGCGAGGAAGCCACCGGCGGTCACCTCGCCGTCCGGGAGGCTGAACCACCCGGTGACCGGTACCCGGCCCGTCGCGCTGCGCGGACGCGGGAGCGGGTCGAGAACGCCGTCCAGGCTCCGCGCCATGATCGCCCCCCGTTCCCGGGTTCATCCCAACGGTAGTCCCGAAGATGCGCGGACGGATCGCTCCGGCAGGATCCATGGGGGAGACGCGAACGGCAGGAACGCGGCTCGGTGCCGCCGGGACAGGCGGCCGCGTACAGCAGCCGAAGCCCGTGCGTTCGTGAACTCCCGTGTCTCTGAAAGGAGATGGGACACATGGTGTCCTCGGAATCCGATCGGTTTCCCTGGCGGCACGCCCTGGTGACAGGCGGGGCCGGCTTTCTCGGCTCGCATCTGTGCGAACGCCTGCTGGCCGGGGGAGTGGCGGTCGACTGCGCCGACAACCTCGCCTCCGGATCACGGCGGAACATCGCACACCTGGAAGAGGACAAGGGGTTCCGGTTCTTTCCGCTGGATATCTCCGACACTTCCTGCGCAAGGGAATTGCGCGGTCCCTACGACCTCGTTCTGCACTTCGCCTGCCCCGCCTCACCCGCCGACTATCTGCGCATGCCGCTGGAGACGCTGGACGTCGGCAGCCTCGGCACCCGCAACATGCTCGGCATCGCCGCCCGGGACGGGGCGCGCCTGCTCCTCGCCTCCACCTCCGAGGTCTACGGCGACCCGCTGGTGCACCCGCAGCGCGAGGACTACTGGGGCAACGTGAACCCCGTGGGACCGCGCAGCGTGTACGACGAATCGAAACGGTTCTCCGAAGCCCTGGTGACCGCGCACGCCGCCACGAAGGGCACGAACGCCGGAATCGTGCGGCTGTTCAACACGTACGGCCCCCGCATGCGCGCCCACGACGGCCGGGCCGTGCCGACCTTCATCAGTCAGGCACTCGCCGGCGAACCGCTCACCGTCGCCGGGGACGGCAGCCAGACCAGGTCCCTGTGCTACGTCGACGACACCATCGACGGTGTGCTGAGCGTCGCCGCGAGCAAATCCGTGCGGCCCGTGAACATCGGCGGCAGCGACGAGACGACCGTACGGGAAATCGCCCGGCGGATCGTCAAACTGACCAGTTCCGCCAGCCGGATCGACTACATCGACCGGCCCGTGGACGATCCCGGGCGAAGGCGTCCCGACACCACTCTGGTGCGGGAGATGTTCGGCTGGGAACCCCGCGTCTCCTGGGAAGAGGGACTGGAACGCACCATCGCGTTCTTCGCCGCGCTCCCCGGCACGCCGGACGATCCCCATGCCGCGTTCCCGGCCCGCGAATTCTGAAGGAGCCCAGCGCATGCGCGTGCTCGGAATCAACGCCCTTTTCCACGACCCTTCGGCCGCCCTGGTCATCGACGGGAAGACCGTCGCCGCCGCCGAGGAGGAACGCTTCAGCCGGCGCAAGCACGGCAAGCGCCCCGTGCCGTTCTCCGCCTGGGAGCTCCCCGGGCTGTCCGCCCGGTGGTGCCTGGAAAGCGCCGGCCTCGACCCCGCCGACCTGGACGTGGTCGCCTACTCGTACGACCCGGGACTGGCCCGCCCCGCCGAGCAGATGGGCCTCTACGACCCCTGGGACGAGCTGCGCCAGACCTACGCCCGGCGCGCCCCCGAATTCCTCGCCGAAGCCCTGCCCGGCCTCGACCCGGACAAGGTCCGCTTCGTGCCCCACCACGTCGCGCACGCCGCCTCCGCCGGGCTCGCCGCCCCACCGGGCGACCGCGCGGTCCTGGTCCTGGACGGGCGCGGCGAGTGCGCCTCCCAGCTCGCCGGCCACTACAGGGGCGGCGCCCTGGAGATCCTCAGCACGCAGCCGCTGCCCGAATCGCTCGGCCTGTTCTACGAGGAGCTGACCGAGCACCTCGGATTCCTGCGCAGCAGCGACGAGTTCAAGGTGATGGCCCTCGCCTCCTACGGGAAGCCGGTCTTCGCCCAGCGGCTCGCCGAGTACGTCCACCACACCGACGGCGGCGGCTTCCGCGCCTCCGGCGTCCCGTGGGGCGAGTTCGCACCGGCGCGCCGGCCGGGCGGCCCGTACACCGAGGAGCACGCGGACCTCGCGGCCAGCGCCCAGCGGTGCCTGGAGGAGACCGTCCTCCAGCTGGCCTCCTGGCTCCACGAACGCACCGGCGCCACCCGCCTCGCGCTCGCCGGAGGCGTCGCCCTCAACTGCGTCGCCAACGCCCGCATCCACCGCGAGGGACCCTTCGACGAGGTCTGGGTCCAGCCGGCCGCCGGCGACGCCGGCACCTCGCTGGGCGCCGCCCTCCACGTCTCCGCCGAGCACGGCCCGGTCACCCCGATGAGCACCGCCGCCCTCGGCCGGGGCTGGAGCGACGACGAACTGCGCCGCATGCTCGAAACGGCGGCGCTGCCCTTCGAGGAGCCCGAGGACGTCGCCGCTGCCGTCGCCGAGGAGCTGGCGCAGGACGGTGTCGTCGCCTGGTTCCAGGGGCGCAGCGAGTTCGGCCCCCGGGCACTCGGCCACCGCTCCCTGCTCGCCCACCCCGGGCGCGCCGAGAACCTGGAACGGCTGAACGCGGTCAAGGGGCGCGAGGAGTTCCGCCCGGTGGCCCCCATGGTGCTGGCCGAACGGGCCGCCGAGCTCTTCGACGGACCGATGCCCAGCCCGTACATGCTCTTCGTGCACGAGGTCGCCGAGGAGTGGAAGGCCCGCATCCCCGCCGTCGTCCACGTGGACGGCACCGCGCGCATCCAGACCGTGGACGCGGCCTCGGAACCGATGGTGGCCCGGATGCTCACCGCGTTCGAGGAACGCACCGGGCTCCCGGTCGTGGTCAACACCAGCCTCAACACCGCCGGGCGGCCCATGGTCGACCACCCGCGCGAGGCGCTGGAGTGCTTCGGGTCCGCGCCCGTCGACCTGCTGGCCATCGGACCGTTCGTCGTCCGCCGTTCGAAGGCGTTCACATGACCGCCGAAGACGCGGAACAGCGCGTGACGATCTCCGCGCCGGACGGGTCCCCGAACGTGCCGAGCGCCGACCCCTACTCCGTGGTCATCCCCACCGTCGGCCGCCCCTGCCTCGGTGCCTGCCTCTCCGCCCTCGCCGAGGCGGCCGTCCCCCCGCCGCGCGCGATCTTCCTCGTGGACGACCGCCCCGCCCCGGACACCCCGCTCGACCTCGTCCCGGCCGGGCCGCTCGCGGACCGCGTCACGGTCCTCACCACCGGCGGCCGGGGTCCGGCGGCGGCCCGCAACGCCGGGCTGCGCGAGGTCGCCACGCCCTGGGTGGTCTTCCTGGACGACGACGTCCAGGTGCGCCCCGGCTGGGGAGCGCTCCTCGCCCACGACCTCGGACAGGCCGGGCCCGGTCTGGCCGGGGTCCAGGGCCGGCTGGCCGTCCCGCTGCCCGACGACCGCAGACCCACCGACTGGGAGCGCTGCACGGCCGGCCTGGAGGACGCCGCCTGGGCCACCGCCGACATGGCCTACCGCACGGAGACCGTGCGCCGGGCCGGCGGGTTCGACGAGCGGTTCCCGCGCGCCTTCCGGGAGGACGCCGACCTCGCCCTGCGCCTGATGAGCGGCGGCTGGACGCTGGCCCGGGGCACCCGCTCCACCCTGCACCCCGTCCGCCCCGCCGACCGCTGGGTCTCCGTGCGCACCCAGCGGGGCAACGCGGACGACGCCCTGATGAACCGCCTCCACGGACCGGACTGGTGGACCAGGGCCGACGCCCCCCGGGGCCGGCTGCCCGGCCACCTCGCCGTCACCGCCGCCGGACTGGCCGCCGCCGCGCTGGCCCTGTCCGGGCGGTTCCGGGCGGCGGCGGTCACGGGCGGGCTGTGGGCCGCCGGGACCGCCGAGTTCGCCTGGGCGCGCATCGCACCGGGGCCCCGGACCGGCGCCGAGGTCGCCACCATGCTCGCCACCAGCGTGGTCATCCCGCCGCTGGCCGTACTGCACCGGGGCCTGGGCGGCATACGCCACCGCCGGGCCACCGCCTGGGGAGGCACCGGATGAGCGCCCAGCCCCACCGCACCGCCCAGCCCGGCGGGCCGCCGCTCATCCGGCCGGCCGCCGTGCTCTTCGACCGGGACGGCACCCTCGTCCACGACGTCCCGTACAACGGCGACCCGGACCTGGTCAGACCGGTGGCCGGGGCCGCCGACGCCGTACGGCTGCTGCGGGAGGCCGGCATACCCACCGGCGTCGTCAGCAACCAGTCCGGCATCGGCCGCGGCCTGCTCACCCACCAGGACGTCCGCCGGGTCAACGCCCGCGTGGACGAGCTGACCGGCCCCTTCGACGTCTGGACCTACTGCCCGCACCGCCCCGACGAGGGCTGCCCCTGCCGCAAGCCCCGGCCCGGCCTGGTCATCGGGGCCGCCGTGCGGCTCGGCGTCCGCCCCGGCGACTGCGCCGTCATCGGTGACATCGCGGCGGACGTCCTCGCCGCCCGGGCCGCCGGCGCCGAAGGCATCCTCGTACCGAACGCGCGGACCCGGCCCGAGGAGACCCGGGCGGAGGCGGACCCCGCGCCCGACCTCCTCACCGCCGTCCGCCGGCTTCTGGCCCGTCCGCACCCCGCCGGGACGGCCGCACGCGTGCGGGGGCGGACCGCGTGAGGGCGCTCGTCGTACGACTCGACAGCTTCGGTGACGTGCTGCTCGCCGGGCCCGCCGTCCGGGCCGTCGCCGCGCACGCCGCGCACGTCACCATGGTCTGCGGGCCGCTGGGCGAACCCGCCGCCCGGCTGCTCCCCGGCGTGGACGAGGTCATCGTCTGGCAGGCGCCCTGGGAGGGCACCGACCCGCCGCCCGTGGACGAGGCGGACGTCCCCGGCCTCCTCACCGCCCTGCGCAGGGGCACGTACGACACCGCACTCGTGCTGACCTCGTTCCACCAGAGCCCGCTGCCGACGGCACTGCTGCTGCGCATGGCCGGGGTGGCCCGGATCGGCGCCGACAGCGTCGACCATCCCGGCCGGCTGCTCGACGTATGCCACCAGCGGCTGCCCGGCCGGCACGAGGCGGAGGCCGCCCTCGACCTGGCCGTCGCCATGGGCTTCGCCCTTCCCGCCGGTGACCACGGCCGGCTGCGCGTCCTGCCGCCGCCCGACACCGCCGCGCTCACCGGCAACGGCCCCTACGTCGTCGTCCACCCCGGCGCCAGCGCCCCCGCCAGGGCCTGGGACCCCGGCAGGCATGCCGAGGCCGTCCAGGAGCTGGCCGACGCCGGGCACCGCGTCGTCGTCACCGGCGGACCGGCCGAGACCGGCCTCACCCGCCTCGTCAGCGGCGACGTGGCCGTGGACCTCGGAGGGCGTACCAGCCCCCGGACCCTCGCCGGTGTGCTGTGCCACGCCGACGTCGTGGTCAGCGGCAACACCGGACCCGCCCATCTCGCCGCCGCCGTGGGCACCCCGGTCGTCTCGCTCTTCGCGCCCGTCGTGCCCGCGTCGCGCTGGGCGCCCTTCGGCGTGCCCTTCGTGCTCCTCGGCGACCAGCGCGCCCCCTGCGCCGACACGAGGGCCGTGCACTGCCCGGTGCCGGGCCACCCCTGCCTCGACGGCGTCACCGCGCACGACGTGGTGAGCGCGGTGCACAAGCTCCGGAAGGAGAGCGCGTGAACATCCTCATCTGGCACGTCCACGGTTCGTGGCTGACCTCCTTCGTCCAGGGCCCGCACACCTGTCTGGTGCCGGTCACCCCCGACCGGGGCCCCGACGGCCTCGGCCGCGCCCGCACCTGGGACTGGCCCGCGTCCGTCCAGGAGCGCACCCCCGCCGAACTCCGGGACGCCGAGATCGACCTCGTCGTGCTGCAACGCCCGCACGAGATCGAACTCACCCACGAGTGGACCGGCAGACGACCCGGCCGGGACGTGCCCGCCGTGTACGTCGAGCACAACAGCCCGCACGAGACGCCCGTGGACACCCGGCACCCGCTCGCCGGCCGGTCCGACGTCCCCGTCGTGCACGTCACCCATTTCAACCGCCTGATGTGGGACAACGGCCGTGCCCCCACCAGCGTCATCGAGCACGGCATCATCGACCCGGGGCACCAGTGGACGGGCACCGAGCCCCGGGCCGCCGTGGTCGTCAACGAGCCCGTGCGGCGCGCCCGTACCACCGGCACCGACCTGCTGCCCGCCTTCGCCGCCGCCGTCCCGCTGGACGTCTTCGGCATGCGTACGGAGGGTCTTGCGGACCATCTCGGCCTCACCGGGGCGCAGTGCCGCACCTTCGACCTCCCGCAGGACGAACTCCACCGGGCCATGGCCCACCGCCGGGTCTATCTGCACCCGGTGCGGTGGACCTCGCTCGGGCTCTCCCTGCTGGAGGCCATGTTCCTCGGCATGCCCGTGGTCGCCCTCGGCACCACGGAAGTGCGCGAAGCGGTGCCGCCCGGTGCCGGAGTCGTCTCCAACCGGCCCGAGGTCCTCGCCGATGCCCTGCGCCACTTCGCCGCCGACCACGCCCACGCCGAGCACACGGGCCGCCTGGCACGGGAGGCGGCCCGGGCCAGGTACGGGGTCCAGCGCTTCCTGGACGACTGGGACCGACTCATGAAAGAGGTCACGCGATGACGCAGCCCATGCCGCGACCCGCCCGGATCGCCCTGGTGTCCGAGCACGCCAGCCCGCTCGCGGAACTCGGCGGCCCCGACGCCGGCGGACAGAACGTGTACGTGGCCCAGCTCGCCGCACGCCTGGCCCGCAGGGGACACGACGTCACCGTCTACACCCGCCGCGACCGGCCCGACAAACCGACCCTGGTGCGGACCGAATCGGTCGTGAAGGTCGTCCACGTACCGGCCGGCCCGCCGACGGCCGTGCCCAAGGACGACCTGCTCGCCTGGATGCCGGACTTCGGCGCCTACCTGGCCAGGCTGTGGCGGCTCAACCGCCCCGACGTCGTCCACGCCCACTTCTGGATGTCCGGCCTGGCCGCCCTCGCCGGGGCCCGCGAGGCCGGGGTCCCCGTCGTGCAGACCTACCACGCCCTCGGCACGGTGAAGAGGCGTCACCAGGGCGGCGAGGACACCAGCCCGCCCGAGCGCGTCGACATCGAGACCCGGATCGGCCGCGAGGCCCACCGGATCATCGCGACCTGCGCGGACGAGCTCAACGAGCTGACCGCCATGGGCATCCCGCGCTCCCGGATCAGCATCGTGCCCTGCGGCGTCGACACCGAGCACTTCGCCCCGGTGCCGCTCGCCGACCGGCCGCCCGGCGCCCCGCACCGGCTGCTGTCCGTCGGCCGGCTCGTCCCCCGCAAGGGCTTCGACCGCGCCATCAAGGCCCTCTCCCGCGTCCCCGGCGCCGAACTCCTCATCGCGGGCGGCCCGGAGGCACCGCTCCTGTTCGCCGACCCGGAGGCCGAACGCCTGCGCAAGGTCGCCGCCGAGTACGGAGTCGCCGAACGGGTCCGGCTCCTCGGCTGCGTACCGCAGGGCCTGATGCCCCCTCTCATGTCCAGCGCGGACCTGCTGCTGTCCCTGCCCCGCTACGAACCGTTCGGCATCGTCCCCGTCGAGGCGATGGCCTGCGGCGTCCCCGTGGTGGCCACCGCCGTCGGCGGACAGCTGGACACCGTCGTGGACGGCGTGACCGGCACGCTCGTGCCGCCCGCCGACGACGAGGGCCACGACCTCGCCGCCACCGTCCGCGAGCTGCTCGCCGACCCCGGCCGGCGCGCCCGCTACGGAGCGGCCGGCCGCACCCACGCGCTCGCCCGGTTCACCTGGGACGAGGTGACCGACGGCGTCTCCCGCGTCTACGCCGAACTCGTCCGGACCCCCCAGCCCTCGGAGGTGGCACGATGAAGCTGATCGCTCCCGGCCAGCACTGCGACGACCTCGCCCGCGCCCTCCCCGCCTTCCGCCGCGCCGCCGGCGTCACCGAACGCTGGGGCAAGACCCTGGCCCGCGTCCTGTCCGACGGCGGCCGGCTGCTCGTCGCCGGCAACGGGGGCAGCGCCGCCCAGGCCCAGCACCTCACCGCCGAACTCGTCGGCCGCTACCGCGACGACCGCCCCGCCTACTCGGCGATCGCCCTGCACGCCGACACCTCCTCGACCACGGCCATCGCCAACGACTACGGCGTCCACGAGGTGTTCGCCCGGCAGACCTGCGCCCACGGCCGCCGGGGCGACATCCTCATGCTCCTGTCCACCAGCGGCGCCAGCGCCAACCTGCTGGAGGCCGCGCAGGAGGCCATGCGCATCGGCATGCCCGTCTGGTCGCTCACCGGTCCAGGACCCAACCCGCTCTCCACCACGAGCGACGAGTCGCTGTGCGTCGAGGCCGCCGGATCGGCCACCGTGCAGGAACTCCACCTCGTCGCCGTCCACATGATCTGCGAGAGCTTCGACCGCGAGATCGCCGCCCGCACCGCCGCCCGCCCGGTGGCGGGCACCCCCGCCGAGGAGGACGCCTCGTGAAGCGCCCCGCACCCCTCGTCGTCGTCGGCGACTCACTGCTCGACCAGGACGTCTCCGGCCACGCCGAACGGCTCGCCCCCGACGCGCCCGTGCCCGTCGTCGCGGACGCCGAGCACCGCACCCGGCCCGGCGGCGCGGCCCTGGCGGCCTGCCTCGCCGCGGCCACCGGGCGGGAGATCACCTTCGTCACCGCGCTCGGCGACGACGAGGCGTCCCACACCGTGCGGAACCTGCTGGGGCACCGGGTCCGCCTGGTGGAGGTCCCGCTCGACGCGCCCCTGTCGCGGAAGACCAGGCTCATGGCGGACGGGCGGCCCCTGCTGCGCCTGGACGAGGGGGACGGGCGCGCCGCCGGCCCCTCGGCCGAAGCCGAGCAGGCACTCGCGGACGCCGGGGCGGTCCTCGTCGCCGACTACGGGCGGGGCACCGCCGACGTCCTGCGCGAGGCGCTGACCGCACGGGCCACCCGGATCCCGGTGGTCTGGGATCCGCACCCGGCCGGCTCCCCGCCCGTCCCCGGCACCCGGCTCGCCACCCCCGCCGCGGCCGAGGCGCGGCACTTCGCCGGGAAACCGGGGCCCGCCACCCGTCCCGAGGACCACCGCGACGTCCTGCGCCAGGCGTCGGCGGACGCCCGGACCCTCCTGGAGAAGTGGGGGATCGCCTCCGTCGCGGTGACCCTCGGCGAGCACGGCGCCCTGCTGTCGCGCGGCGGCCCCCCGCTGCTGGTGCCCGCCCCCTGGCGGGCGAGCGGCGACTGCTGCGGCGCCGGGGACAGCTTCGCCGTCGCGGTGGCCGGCCGCCTCGCCGACGGCGACCTGGTCGAACTCGCCGTCCGCGAGGCCGTCGAGGCCGCCGCCCGCTTCGTGTCCGGCGGCGGCGCCCACGCGGTGCTCCGGGACGCCGGGCCCGCCGAGGCGGACGGCACGTCCGGCGACGCCCGCGCACTCGTCCGGCGCGTCCGCGAGAGGGGCGGCACCGTCGTCGCCGCCGGCGGCTGCTTCGACCTGCTGCACGCCGGACACGTCCAACTCCTCCAGGCCGCCCGCCGGGCCGGTGACTGCCTCGTCGTCTGCGTCAACTCCGACGCCTCCGTGAGGCGCCGCAAGGGCGGCGGACGGCCCGTGGTCCCGGCCGAGGACCGGGTCCGCGTCCTGCTGGCGCTCGACTGCGTGGACGCCGTCGCCGTCTTCGACGAGGACACCCCCGAAGGCCTCCTGGACGACCTGCGCCCGGACATCTGGGCCAAGGGCGGCGACTACGCCCTCACCGACCTCCCCGAGACCGCCCTGGTGGAGAGCTGGGGCGGGCAGGTGGTGCTCCTGCCCTACCTCGACGGCCGCTCCAGCACCCGGCTGGCCGAGCGGGCCGCCGGCCGCCCCGGCGCGCCCACCCGGAGGTGAGCCCGGTGGCCGAGACCCGCCCGGCCCCCTCGGGCGACCGCCCGGCCGTCCTCGTCCTGCGCGCCCTCGGCCTCGGCGACCTGCTGGCGGCGGTGCCGGCGCTGCGGGGCGTACGACGCGCCTTCCCGGAGTACGAGACGGTGCTCGCGGCCCCGGGCAGCCTGGCGGCGGCGGTCCGGGCGACCGGAACCGTGGACGTCCACTTCGCCACACCCGAGAACGGCCGCCAGGTCCCCTCGCTGGACCACTGGCCGGGCCCGCCGCCCGCCGTCGCCATCGACCTGCACGGCAACGGGCCCCTCAGCCACGCCGCGCTCGCCGCGCTCGGCCCCGCCCGGACGCTCTCCTTCGCCCGCCCCGAGGCGGACCACCCCGACCCGCCCCGCTGGCGGCGCGACGAGCACGAGCGGCTGCGCTGGTGCCGGTTCCTGGCCGCGTACGGCATCCCCGCCGACCCCGCCGACGTCCGCGTCCCGCCCCCCGCCGCGCCCTCCCCGGCACCGGGCGCCGTCGTCCTCCACCCCGGCGCCGACGCCCCGGCGCGCCGCTGGCCCGCCGAGCGGTACGCGGCCGTCGCGACGGCGCTCCGGGACGCCGGACACCGCGTCGTCCTCAGCGGCGGCCCGGGCGAGGAGGCGCTGTGCGCCGAGGTCGCCGGACGCGCCGGACTCGACCCCGCCGACGTGCTCGCCGGCACCCTCACCTTCGACGGCCTCTCCGCGCTCGTCGCCCGCGCCGCGCTCCTCGTCAGCGGCGACACCGGACCGGCCCACCTCGCCTTCGCCCACGGCACCCGGTCCGTCACCCTGTTCGGCCCGGTCGCCCCCTCGCTCTGGGGTCCGCCCCCGGACCGCCGGCACACCGCGCTCTGGCACCCGGGCCCGCCCGGCGACCCGCACGCCGCCACCCCGGACCCGCTGCTCCTGCGCATCACCGCCGACGAGGTGCTGGGCAGCGCCCTGGCCGCCCTGCACCGGGGCGCGGCGGCGAAGGAGGCGGCCGGGCACGGCTGAGCCCCGCGCCGCGCGGGGCCTGCCCTCGGTACTGCGCCGGCGCAGGCCCGTACCACCGGACATCGAACGGCGGCTCGCCGCCCTGGAACGGGCCCAGCGGCAGGGGACGGCGCGGCGCTACGTCGGCTGACCGGCCGCCTCCTGGAGCGCCTGCCTGCGCACCTCCTCGCAGCATTGGGCGATCAGCCGGGAGACGTGCATCTGCGAGATGCCGAGCGCCTCGGCGATCCGGTCCTGCGTCATGTCGCGGAAGAACCGCAGGTAGAGGATGGTGCGCTCGCGTTCCGGCAGGCGGCGCAGCCCGGGCTTCACGGCCTCGGGGGGGGGGGGGGGGGGGGGGGGGGGGGGGG